>JARRQM010000395.1:0-2758 GCA_037381765.1 Kineosporiaceae bacterium | reverse complement strand
CCGCTGCCCTCATCCTCGCTCGCGTCGGGCTGCTGCCCCCCGGGCCCGCCGGACCGGGATTCCTGCCAGTGGCCACCTGGGTGATCGCCGGATACCTCGTCGTCAACACGGGCCTGAACCTGCTTGCCGAACATCCGGCGGAACGGTTCGGCATGGGGACGGTCACCCTTCTGGCCGCCGTCGCCGCCTTCGTGGTCGCCCGGGCGCCGCTGGACACGACCGGCTGACGGGGCTGCCGGCCGGTGGGGTTCCCCGACCGGCCGGTGGCCTGCCCGGTTCAGGGCCGGGATCGGTCCGTACGCCGGTCGGTACGGCTACAGGGCGAGGCCGACCCCGAGCGCGAGGGCGTAGCCCAGTTCGAGCCGCCCGGTGTCCTGGAGCACCGGGAGCAGGTCGCGTCCGGTGGCCCCGGCGAGGACCGCACGCAACGGGCGCACCGCGAGCGCCGCGGAGCTCAGCCCGAGCAGGGCCCACCGGTGGCCCGGAGCGGCGAGCAGGACGCAGGCTCCGGCGACGGCGACGAGCCCGGCGTACAGCTGACGGGTGCGGGGGTCGCCGAGCCGGACGGCGAGGGTCCGTTTCCCGGACCGGGAGTCCCCGTCCCGGTCGCGCAGGTTGTTCGCGACGAGGATCGCGCAGGCCAGGGCCCCGGTGCCGACGGCCGCCGCGGCGGCGGCCCCGCTGACCCGACCTGCCTGGGTGTACGTCGTGCCGAGTACGGCGACGAGACCGAAGAACACGAAGACGAACAGTTCGCCGAGCCCCGCGTAGCCGTAGGGGCGCCGCCCCCCGGTGTAGTACCAGGCGGCGAGGATGCTCAGTGCCCCGACGGCGATCAGCCACCAGGCGCCGGCCAACCAGGTGAGGGCGAGACCGGCGAGGGCGGCGACGGCGAAGGACGCCCAGGCCGCGGCGCGCACCGTGCCGGGGGCGGCGGCACCGGAACCGGTGAGCCGGAACGGCCCCACCCGGTTGTCGTCGGTGCCCCGGATCCCGTCCGAGTAGTCGTTCGCGTAGTTGACCCCGATCTGGAGGGCGAGGGCGACGGTGAGGGCGAGGAGGGCCCGACCCGGGTGGGCGGCGTCGAGCGCGGCGGCGGCGCCCGTTCCGGCGAGCACCGGAGAAAGGGCTGCGGGCAGGGTGCGTGGCCGGGCTCCGGAAACCCACTGCGCGGCGCTGGCCATGTCGTCCTCCTCGGGGTACGCCGGCGGCGGGGCACCGGGCGACGCGGGGGAGGAGGCTACCCCGTCCGGGAAGGGAACACCGAGGCCGTCACCCTTGCCGTGCCCGGCGGGCCAGTTCGGCCCGGTCGGGTTTCCCCGGTCCGTGCAGCGGCAACCGGTCGAGCACGAGGAGCTGCCGGGGGGCGGCGTGCGGGGCGACCCGGTCGCGGACGGCCGCCCGCACCTCGGTGAGGTCCGGGGCCCGGGACCCGGCGGACGGGACGATGGCGGCGACCACCCGCTGCCCCCATTCGGTGTCGTCCACACCGAGCACGACGGCCTCGGCGACCCCGGGCAGGGCGAGTAGGACCGCTTCCACCACGGCCGGGGCCACCTTCATTCCCCCGGTGCTGATGAGGTCGTCGACCCGTCCGGCCACGTGCAACCGCCCGGCGCCGCGGGTCCCCGGGGCGTCCAGGGTGCCGATGTCGCCGGTGCGGAACCAGCGCACCCCGGAGATGTCGGTCCGGAAGGAGCCGTCGTCCGGGGCAGTCCGGTAGCCGCGGGCGATGACCGTGCCACCGAGGCTGATCCGCCCCCCGGCACCGGTGCTGCCCGCCGAACCCGCGGTGCCCGCATCGAGATCCGCCGCGGTGCCCGCGTCCGTGCCTGTCTCGGTGCCCGTCTCGGGGTCGACGGTGATCTGAACCCCGTCCAAGGGGATCCCGTCGTACACGCATCCCCCGCAGGTTTCGCTCATCCCGTAGGTGGTGACGAGCCGGACCCCGGCCGCCGCAGCCCGCTCCCGTAGCGGTTCCGGGGTCGCGGCCCCGCCGATGAGGACGGCGTCGAATCCGGCGAGTGCCTGCACGGCGGCGCCCCCCGCGTCGAGCAGTCGCACGACCTGGGTCGGGACGAGGGCGGTGTACCGGCGGTGTCCGGTTGCCCGCCCGGCCATCCGTTCGGCCGCCGCAGCGAATTCCGCCGGGTCGAACCCGTGGCGGAGGTCGAGGATCGTCGGGGTGGTTCCGGTGAGCAGGGAGCGGACAAGCACCTGGAGCCCCGCGATGTGCTGCGCCGGTAGGGCGAGCAGCCAACGGCCGGGACCGCCGAGCCGGTCGTGGGTGGCCGAGGCCGAGGCGAGCAGGGCCGAGGCGGGCAGCAGCGCCACCTTCGGGGATCCGGTCGAGCCGGAGGTGGCGACGGCGACGGCGGTCGGGTCCGCCGGGTCGTCCTCCTCCTGGCCCAGGGGCTGCCCGGGGGCGGCCCCGGCGGGCGGTGCGATCCCGGCGGGGTGCGGGAGCAGGGCCGGTCCGTTACCGGACAGGGCGGCACGTAGCGGGGCGAGCAGGTCGCGGACGGCCGGTCCGGTGGGGACCGGCAGCGGTTGGAGGGTGCGGCTCACCGGGTCAGGGTAGGTCCGTGGGCTCGCCGGGACGTTCGGTGCCGGTGCGTGCCCGGGTTGCGACGAACGGCAAACTTCTCCCCTCCGGACGGGGGTTCCCGCGCGGCGGGTACCTGAGCAGGGTATGGAGGTGGCAGGCTTGGTCCGTGCAGTCCGTCGAGCAAGCCCTCGCCGCGCTCGGCCGGGTCGA
>JARRQM010000394.1:0-5012 GCA_037381765.1 Kineosporiaceae bacterium | reverse complement strand
CCGGGGAAACCGTCGGGGAGGTGGGCCGGCCTGCCGGCGACGGTGTGGATGGTCGCGGCGCCGGTGCCGTCGTGGAATCCGGTGTGGAGAGCCGGGACGAGGAAGCGGGCGCCGGTGCCGTCGTGGAATCCGGTGTGGACGGTCGCGGTGCCGGTGCCGGTGCCGGTGTGGACGGTCGAGGGGCCGGTGCCGGTGCGGGGGGCTGCGCGGACGGTCGCACTGCCGGTGCCGGGGACGGGGACGGTGTGGACGGTCGCGGCGCCGGTGCCGTCGTGGAGTCCGGTGTGGAGAGCCGGGACGAGGAAGCGGGCGCCGGTGCCGGGGCGTGGGGTACGGGGTGGGGCAGCGGCGAGGGAGAGAGCCTCGGCGACGCCGCGGGGGTCGGGGTGACCGGGGCTACCGGGGCGATCGGGGACGGCGGCACGCTGGCAACCCGTTGCCCGGACGCCGTCCCGGTGATGACCCGGGAGAAGTCCGGGACCACCATCGTGCCGGGGATCGGGCCGGCGGCCGGCGCCGGGGACGGTGCGCGGGGTTTCGTCGGGGCACCGGGCTGATTGTTCTGCCGCCGGCGCAGCCACGCATCGAGGAGGGCGGTTCCCAGCCAGGTCATCGTCAGACCCCCGGCGATGGCCACCAGCAGGGCCCTCAGCTGGGACTTGAACTGGGCCTCGGCCTTCGCCGACTGGCTCAGCACGGTGGAGGTGATCTGCGCGGAGGCGGCGATGCCCTGGGAGACCTGCATCTGCTGGAGCCGGATCGGCACCTGCTGGATGAGGGCCCGCATCGTTTTCACGGCGTCGTCCGGGTTGGGATCCGTCGCCGAGATGAGCAGGATCGGGGCAGCGGCGAGGGTGTCCGGTTCGACGGTGAACTCCGCCGAGGCCCCGCTCCGGCGCAGGGCCTCCAGTGTGGTTGCGTCGTTCAGGGCCCGGCCGACGGCGTCACCGACCCCGTTGAGCCCGCCGAGGTCGATGTAGGGGTTCCCGGGTCCCTCCGCCGGTTTCGGCGGCAGGAGCAGTATCTGGGCCTCGGCCGTGTAGGACATCGGCACGAGAACCGTGGTCAGCCCGGCCAACCCTGCGGTCAGCAGGAGGCCGATGAGCACCGCGTACCAGCGGCGGCTGAGCATTCTCCACTCGAAGAAGAGCACCCGTACTCCCGTTCTGCCGTGGATGCCGAGGCCCCCGATCCCTGCGCACCCGGTATCCCTGCTTGTCGAAGTTTGTCGAAGCACTCGGATGCACCCTGCGACCGGCCCAGTCTAGCCGGAGTGCCTTCTCCGGTCCGATATCCGTCCTCGTCGTGGCCGGGCCCGCGGGACGGGACACCGCCGGGGACAGGCCGGTACGCTGTGCCACGGGGGCGGTGACGGGTGTCACCGGTCGCGCGGGTTGCGGAGAGGGACACGGGTGACCTTCTGGGATCTTCTGGCGTTACTGCGCCGCCGGTGGCCGGTCACCGTCATCGGTGTGCTCCTCACCGTGGGTGTCGTCGCTCTGGTAGCGCTGCGCCCTCCCGTCTACTACACCCGGGTCCAACTGACCATTCTTCCTCCCGCCGCGGTCCCCGGGAACGCCTTCACCATCGAGACGTATGCGCTGATCGGGGTCGCCGGAGCCGTCGCCGAGGTCATCGGGTCGCCGGAGAACGGGGCCACGGACGTCCCGGGAACGGCCGAGCTCACCGGGACCGGCGTCCGGGACGGGTTCTCGGTCCGCCTGCCGAACATCGGCGGGCAGTGGTCGGTCGGCTATGAGGGGCCCTACCTGGACGTGCAGGCCATCGGACCGACTCCGGAGGTCGTCCGTGGCTACGTCGACGACGTCCGGGCCCAGGTCGACGGACTCCTCCTGGAATGGCAGACGGCCGCCGGTGTCGAATCCACCGATCTGCTCCGTACCCAGCTGAGTCCCACCGACCCGGTGATCCTCGACAGCCGGGGGAGCCCGATGCGGGCCATCGCCATCGTGCTCCTGCTCGGGGCCGGGTTCACCGTGGTGGCGGATATCGGCACCGACCGGTTGGTCGCCCGCCAGCTGCCCCGGCCGCCGCCCCGGCACGGTCGCGGTGGGCGCGGGGCAGATGCCGGCACGGGGGCGGGTGTCGCGGAGCCGGGGGCAGGTTCCGGCCCGGGTACCGGTGCTACACCGGATGCGGTCGCTGCGGAACCCGGCCGTCCGGGTGCGGCCGGGGTCGCTACCTCCGGCGTTTGACCGCGGCAGACGCCCGGCTCAGCAGGGTGCGGGGGAACTGGTGTGTACCCGGGTGTAGCCGAGCCCCCGGAGGTCGTTGAGCAGCCTGCGGTCGTACCCGCCGAGCGGGCATGCTGCCTCGTCCACGGCGGCCCCGGCCGCCTCGGCGATCCGGTCGCGGGCGTCGATGAGTTCCACCTGCCGGGTCTGCGGGGTCATCCCGCGCCAGATCCGGTGGTTCATCCCGTGCGTGCCGATGGTCATCCCGGCCCGGCGCAGCTCGGCGACGGCCGCGGAGGTGAGGCTCCCCGGGGTGTCCAGCCGCCCCGCGAGGATGAAGAACGTGGCGGTGAGGCCGCGTTCGGTCAGGGCAGGAAGGGCGATCTCGGCGTCGGAGGCGTTCCCGTCGTCGAAGGTGATCCGTGGCCCGGACCGTTCCGCGAGGTGGTCGAGGATCCGGTGGAATCGATCGGTCCGGACCCAGTACCCGTCCTCATCGGGTTCAAGATCTCGTCCGGGGGTTCCGATTCCGTGAAAGCAGAAGGTGACGGTGTCGTCCATGGGGCAGCAGCGCTCGCAGCGTAGGCACGGGGCGGTCGGTCACCCGCCTCCGGGGCAGGTCGGCCAGGTTCCTCGGGGAGGTGCCGGCCAGACGGGCGTGGCTGTGGTGGTGCGGTGCTGTCCGGATGCATGGGGGCGCGGACAGCCGTAGTCGGGACGTCAATGCAGTGGTCAAGCATAGGTGACGGGTTGGCCGGCCGTGCGGAGACCCCGGTGGCCTCCGCTGTCCGGGGCCTCGGGTCGCCGGTCCGGACCGGAAGGCTGCCCGGTCCGGGCTACCCTCCGTTATCCGGGCGGAACGCTACAGTCACGGCGGGGCGGGACGATGTCCCCGGATTCGGAACGACCCTGGACGGAGGATCGAGCAGATGAGCACGCAGGCGGACGAGGCCGCGGAGCTGTCCCCGCCACGGGGCCGGATCCTGCGCCGGATCGCCACCTACGCGCCGAGCAGCGTGGTCCCGGCCGTGCTCACCATGGTGACGTCGGTGATCTTCACCCGACTGTTCACCCCGGCGGCCTTCGGGGTGTACGGCCTGTTCCTGGTCGTCGCGACCACGGCGAAACTCGTCGCCACCACCTGGGTGACCCAGGGCACCGGGAAGTACCTGCCGGCAGCGACCACGGTCGCCCGTCGGGACGAGGTGAAGCGCGCGATCTTCCTCTCCCTCGTGCTCGTCCTGGTCGTCGAGGGGGCCGTCGGCCTGCTCGCGATGGTCGTGAGCTACCCCATCTCCTCGCCGGTGAACCAGGGGTTCCTGCTCCCCGTCCTGCTGTTCGCCGTACTCACCTCGGCGTTCGAGATCGTCGGCAACGTCTTCCCCGCGGAGCACCGGGCGCGGGAGTACACGACCTACAAGCTCATCGACAGCGTGGCCACCTTCGGGTTGCGGTTGCTCCTGGTGTCCGCCCTGGTGCGGATGGACGTCCGACTGATGTTCTGGTCCGTCGCGCTGAGCAACCTCGTCCTCCTGCCGTTCATGTGGCGCGGGGCCGGACTGCCCTCCCTGACCCGGACCTGGTCGGTGTTCCGCTCGGCGTCGAGCCGCCGCGCCACCTGGACGGTGGCCGCCTTCGGTTTCCCGATGACCCTGTGGTTCTTCAGCAGCATCCTGCTCGACGTCGGGGACCGCTACGTCATCAACTACTTCCTCGGGGCCGCCCCGGTCGGGATCTACGACGCCAACTACCGGCTCATCGCGGGGTCGGTGGCGGTCCTCGTGGTTCCCATCACGATCACCTTGCACCCCTACCTGATGGGGATCTCGGCGAAGGCGGACACCGACCACATCGGTTCGGTGATCGCGACCATCGTGGAGAACCTCACCCTGGTCGGCACCGTCGCCGTCGGCCTCACCTACGTGTTCCACCAGGACATCGCGAAGATCATGCTCGGCGAGAAGTTCCGCGAGGGCAGCCTGGTCATGCCGGTCGTGCTCGCCGGGGTGTTCCTGTTCAACGTCGGCACCTTCACCCACAAACCGTTCGAGATCGTCGGCCGGACCCGCCCGATGGTGGCGTTCGGGGCGGCGGCCGCGGCCACCAACCTCATCGCCTGTTTCGTGCTCATCCCGGTCTCCGGATACGTCGGTGCCGCCTACGCGACGCTCGTCGCCTACTCGCTGTACACGGTGGGAGTCGGGGTTCTCGGGCAACGCCTGATCGCCTGGCGGCTGGCGGTGGGCCGGTTGCTGTTGCGGCTCGTCGGGATCGGCGTCGGGACCGCGGCGATCTGGGCATTGCGCGCCGGACTCATGGCCGTCCTGCCGTACTGGTGGGCGCTGTTCCTGTCGGCCACGGTGGGTGGTGCGGTCGGCGGTGCCGTCGTGCTCTGGCTGATGCGGCGCAGCCACCCGGAGGACTGACGCAGGTGGACGAGGGGACCGGCCCGGAAACCCCGGGGAGTGTCGGGGCGCCAGGGACGTTTGCCTGCCGCATCCGACAATTGATGCCATAGCGTATTCAATAGCTCACTCGCCGCTGTATTGGCTCCGGAGGTGGACATGCGGGGGCCCCGTACGAGGACGCCGATCGCCCTTCCGTCCCCACGGCGACACACCAGCCGCCCCGGGGTCCGGGCCGGTGCCGTCCGGGTGCCCCGACTTCGCCGGTCCGTCCGCATTCCGAACCTCGGTGGGCTGCCCCGGCTCCCGCGGCTGCCCCGGTTGCCGCGGTTGCCGCGGCTGGGCCCCGGCCCGCGGCTTCCCCGGCTCCCCCGGCTGGGACCCCTCCCCCGGCCGGGCTCCTTCCCGGGCC
>JARRQM010000393.1:0-2764 GCA_037381765.1 Kineosporiaceae bacterium | reverse complement strand
CGAGCCGGGGCGGGCTGCCAACGGGGTGCGGACCCCACCAGGTCTGCCGATGGTCCGTCCGGCGGTTTCCCCGTCCGCCTCCGTCCCGATCCGGTCGTTCACCGGCCGGTCCCGGGCGTCGTTCACCGGAGTGGTGCACTCCGGTCCGGTATCCGCCGGCGTGTCGCCAGCCGGCCCGGTGCTGTCCGAGGCGGTGGCCCCCCTGGTCTCCCCTGCTCCGGCTCCGGCCCCGGTCGCGGCTCCTGCCCCGGTCCCTGCGTCCGCTCCGGCACCCGTGTCCGCGCCGGTACCGGACCCCGGCGCGGTGCCGTCCGGGTCCGTTCCGGGGGACGCATCCGGCAGCCCCGGAACGGGGAGCTCCGGTCGGCGTCGGCGGGCGGCTCCCGCGGATGAGCGTCCGGGGGAGCAGCGTCCGCTGCGGATGGCCGTCGTCGGGATGGACCTGCGGCGACGTAACCTTCTCGAACTCGTGCTCACCGGGCCCGGGCGGAATGCCTGCGTCATCGTCGGGGACGCCCGGGCCGAGGCCGCGATGGTCGACATGGACAGCTACGGCGCCCTTGACCTGCTCGCCGCCCAGCGTCGCCGTCACCCGGGACGGCCGCTCCTGCTCACCGCACTGGACCCGCTGCCGGACAGCGTCGTCGGGCCCGACACGTTCCTCGCCAAGCCGGTTCGGGTGGACGCCCTCGTTGACGCTCTCGTCTCGGTCCGCGCCCGGCTGCGGGTACCCGCCGAACCGTCCTCCGGTCGCGGGCTGGTGCACGACGCCACGTACTACGACCCCGGCCGGTACCTGCAGGGAGTCGTGCACACGGCCCGGGACCAGGCGGTCGCCCGGAACCGTGCGGTGTACATCGAGGGTCCGTGGCCGACCATCACCGTGTTCCCCAGTACCGGGCCCGCCCTGGTCGAGGGCGGGGCGGATCGTCTCCAGCCGTACCTGGCGCGTCTGGGGGTGGCCTCCGGGGCCCGGCTCACCTTCGCCCCGGAACCGCTGTTCTCCCCGCACCACCCCGATTCCCTCGCACTGGACACCCTCGTCTGGGGTCTTGCCCTGGCAGCCTCGGACGGGCGGCTGCCCCAGGGGACGTCGCTGGACCGGCGGTGTTCGCTGCGCAGCTGGCCGAACTTCACCCGGCTCACCCAGACCCCGGGTGCCATGGCAATCGCCGCGCTCTGGTCCCGGGAGTCGTTCGGCCTGTTGGATACCGCATCTGCCCTGGACCTGCCCCGTGAACACGTGTTCACCTTCTACAGTGCGGTTCTCGCTCTCGGGCTGCTCGCCCCCGCCCACGTGGCGCACGGTCATCCCGCGGACGGCCTGCTGCCGGCGGGGCCGGCAGGACCGGTGGGGGCTGTCCGGGACGGTGCCCGACCGTCCGGAGCCGGTGCGGACGGTCGGCAGCTCCGGCGTTCGGGCCGGCGGTCCCCGGAGACGGCGACCCCGCTGCGTGGCCTGCTCCGACGGGTGTTCGACCGGTTGGGTACCCGTGCCGTCCCGGACGGAGAACGATGACGACCCAACACAAGATCATTTTTTCCGGTCCGGTGGGGGCGGGGAAGACGACGGCGATCGGGAAGGTCAGTGACATCCCCCCGGTGATCACCGACGTGCGGGCGGGCACCTCGGAGGAGGAACTCAAGGACACGACGACGGTCGCCTTGGACTACGGGGTGCTCCGGCTCGGCGCCGGGGAACGGGTGCACCTGTACGGCACTCCCGGCCAGGACCGGTTCGATTTCATGTGGGAGATCCTGTCCGAGGGGGCGATCGGGCTGTTCCTGCTCGTGACGAACCGCCGTCGCGACCCGGTCGGGGATCTGAGGTTCTTCCTCGACGCGTTCCGCCCGCTCATCCTGCGTACCCAACTCGCCGTCGGGGTCACCGGGGTCGACGTGAACCCGGAGCCCGGGCTGCCCGCCTACCGGCGGGCCCTGGAGGCGGCCGGGCTCAGCGTGCCCATGTTCGAGGTGGACGCCCGGCGTCGGGAGGACGTGGCCACGCTCATCCAAGCGATGCTGCTGTCCGAGGACCCGGGGCTGGCCGGTGGCGCCGATGGTCAGCTCAGAGCGTCGGCACGGTGAGTTTCCGGCGGCCGGCTCAGGGCGACGGCACGGTGAGGTCGGTGAGTCCCGCTCCGGTGAGTACTTCCCGGTAGCGGGTGAGGTCGGCGGGGCGCGGTTCGACGAGGTCCCGGGCACAGGCCCGGGTGCCCTCATGCCGGAAGGCGTTGATGACGACCCGGACCCCCGGGGCCGCCCCGTGGAGCCAGGCCGCAGTGCGGCGCAGGGTGTCGTCGTCGTCGTTCAGCCCCGGCACAAGGAGGAGCCGCACCTCGTGCAGCAGGCCGAGGGCGGCCACGGTGCGGATACTCGCGAGGCTTCGGGCGTTCGACTCGCCGGTGAGCACGATGTGCCGGTCCTCGTCGAGGGCCTTGAGGTCGAGCATGACGCCGTCGGTGACCGGGGCGAGCATCTCCCACACCTGCGGGTCGCAGTCACCGTTGCTGTCGACGAACCGGGTCAGTCCGGCGGTTCGCGGGTCGTCCGCGAGAGCCGCGAACAGTGCCCGGACGAACGGAGCCTGCACGGTGGCCTCACCACCGGACACGGTGACCCCGGTGACCGGAACCTGTCCGGCGCCCCCGTCCCGGGGATTCCCCGCGGCGCCTCCCGCTTCTGGCCCGTCCCGCCCGTCCGGTGCGTCCTCTGTTCCCGGGGGTCCCCCCGCAGCGGCCCCGGCGGCGATGGATTCGACGGG
>JARRQM010000392.1:0-2788 GCA_037381765.1 Kineosporiaceae bacterium | reverse complement strand
GATCCGGTGTCTAGCCGATCTTCGCCCGTGGAGCTTCCTGGTGTCTTTCTACCCTGTCTCGTCCGTCGGTGTGACCCCCGCGGCGTTGTTGCCCGGTCGGGGCGAGGGGGTGGTGGCGGTGCCGGTCTCGGCGCTGGTGTGGCCGGTACGGGACGGTTGCGGAGGGGATGGCCGGTCGGCGCTGGTGGTCGGGGGTTGCGGGCGGATCCGCACTGGTGAACCGGTGGTGTGGTGCAAGGTCGTGGCGGTGGCGCCGGCGGTGGTGCGCCGGGACGGGCGGGTCCAGGTCGACCCACGGGCTGGCGGGCGAGGATCCGTGCGGCCTCCACCGGTGAGGCTCTGCCCAGCCACTGGAACACGAACAACAGCGCACCGTTGCCGGCCAGCATCGCCGACGGCAGCCAGGACGTGGGGCTCAACTGCTCCAAGACCCGCGACAGGAGCTCGGATACGAGGACTACCTGGACACACGTAAGAGGGAGGAGCGGTCATGAGTGAGCCGCGCCGGTGGCGGAACAGCGGGCACCCGGAACGGGCCGTGGAGACCGCCGGAGGCCCCGAGGCCTTCGACGCCTCCGTCCAGGCGATGCTCGACCAGGCGCGCGGTTGGCGGCTGGCCGAACTACGCAAGCGCCGCGGGCTGACCCAGTCCGAGGTCGCACCCGGATGGACGTCAGCACCGCCAGGGTCTCCCAGATCGAGAACGGCGACGTGTCCACCCAAGACATCCTCCAGCGCTACGTCACGGCCCTGGGCGGCACCCTGAAGCTCATCGCGGACTTCGGCGACGAACAACTCAAGATCGCCTGAACCCTGTGGGCGGAACGCCCGACCTGCGGCATGGGCGAGCGTTCGGCAGGGGTGCGCCCTGCCATGATCGTCGTGTGGATGAAGTGGCTGGCAGCGTCGCGCCGGTGAGGCCGTTCTCGCCGGGGGATGTGGCGGTACGTCGTGACGTCCTGCGTGGTCGGGTGTGGAGCGCCACGGCCTACCGGGTGATCGATGACTCCGGCACCGGCCTCGTCCTGGGCTGCTGGCCAGGCGCCCAGTTGCTGGCGCCGACCACCTGGATCGACTGGCTGCGCACCGGCGACGACGACGTGCGCCAGCAGGCTCTGCCCAACCTCGCCTCCGGGCAGTGGGACCTGGCCCCGTGGATCTGGACCCGCACCACGCTCGTCACCCAGCTACTGGCCGGGGACTTCTTCAGCGTCAACCGCTACATCGACCCCGGGCAGCCCTCAACGCCCTGGTACGTCAACTTCGAACTGCCCTACCGGCGGACCCTCGCGGGTGTCGACACCTTCGACGTGCTGCTCGACCTGGTCATTGACGAGGACCTGTCCGGCCACCGTTGGAAGGACGAGGACGAGTACGCCCAGGCCAGAAGACTCGGCATCATCAGCGACCGCACACACCAGCACATCGACCAGGCCCGCGCCCAGGTCCTCGCCCTCGCCACCGCACGTCAGGGCCCGTTCGCCCGGGACCTGGCCACGTGGCGACCTCCTGCCGGTTGGACGCCACCCACCCTGCCGCCCGCGGCCACGGCGACGCCCGACCCGAACACAGCCGGTGTGAGTCGGCGCAGTCGTTGAACCAACCCTCGGCAGCAATTGCGGGCGTTCTGTGCGGCTGTGGTCTGGGTGTCAGGCGAGGGGGCGGCCGTCGATCAGGGCGTCGGTGGCGACGCCCAGGAGGCCGCGCATGGTTCCTCTGGCGGTTCCGGCACTGACGCCCTCGGCGAGGACCTCGACGACATCGTCGCGGAAAGCGAGAAAGTAGTGCCTGACCTTCGCCCAGCGTGCTGGGTCGTGGTGCGGGTGGATCGAGTTGATCCGGGCATGCTCGGCGAGCAGGGCGGAGTTGTGGACCTCGTGGGCGGCGTACGGCTCCAGCCCTCGGCCGTTCAGCGGGTGACCGGACAAGGCTTCGTCGTTGGGGTGCCCGAACCGGACCGAGACCTGCCCGTCGAACTCGATCACCCTAAACACCGATTCCTGCGCATCCGCGGGAGAGGCGATGGTGACCGACGTGCCGTCCCAGGCAGGACCAGGCTCGCCTACCAGGCAGCATGGGCGTGAGCTGTGAAACGACATCGACAGGTCGGCGTTCGGAGTCGGGGCCAGCCCCGCTACCGTTCTGTCGTGGGATCCGCAAGCTTTCGCCCACCCGGAGCCATCGAGCTGACGCGATTGAAGCAGGCCGTCACGCCTGACGACGGGCCCTTACCCAACGGGCGTGTCGAGCACGTGGACTTGGCGCATTGGCAGCGCCTCAGTCAGGCCTGTGACCGCCAGGGCTGGTCGTCCTCGTGGCAGGGGTGGAGCGACGAGAGCGGTTCTCTGGAAGGCGAGGGTTGGCCAGCATCGGGCCTGTTCGAGTCGACGCAGGTCCAGAAGGTTCAGGTCGTGATTCCGCCCGGTGTACAGGTTAACGTGTGGCCCGGATGGGGCTGGCAGACACTCTGGTTCGACTTCGACGTCCGTGAGATCGCCGATCAGGTCACAGCTAGCGCCTTGGGGCACTTTGTCTACGAGTTGGGGACCGCGACCGGCGGGCAGGTCTTGTTGTCCTACGAGGGCGCCGACGGCGCAATCTTCGCTCGGTATGACCCCGCCTCGGACACCGTCGCTTGGAGCTGAGCGGTTGCTCCCGACGAACTACTTGCGGCATGATCGCACGTCGCTGGCGTCACGTGGCGGAGGTGTCCGCAGGAGTGGATCGCCATAGCCGGTCGATCGGCATGATGTGGATGCGGTCGGAGTGGGTGTAGGTGCGCTGGCCG
>JARRQM010000391.1:0-3455 GCA_037381765.1 Kineosporiaceae bacterium | reverse complement strand
ACCACGTTGAGTCCGCCGGTGTCGGGGACTCCCCGCAGGTCGGCGACATGGTGGAGCTGCGGGCCTTCGTCTCGCTCGGTTCGCTGCGCCCCGAGGAGGTCGAGGTGCAGCTCGTGCACGGCCGGGTCGTTCCCTCCGACCAGCTCACCGACACGGTGGCGGTGGCGCTGCGGCACACCGAGGCCTACGAAGGCGGCCGGCACCGGTACGAGGGTGCGGTCAGGCTGCGCCGGACCGGACCCTTCGGGTACACCGTCCGGGTACTGCCGAGCCACCCGCTGCTCGCCTCCGCGGCAGAGACCGGACTCGTCGCCAACGCCTGACCGGAACGACCCCATCCCGGTGCCCCGCCGCACACCCCCCGCCCCGGATCCCGGGCCCCGCGCCTGGGGTTCGGGGCGGTCAGGGGCGCGGGAGTACCGCGTGGACCTGGAGGCTGAGCGGGGCTACCGGGACCGGTGACCCCGGGGACACCGCGGGACCGGCTGGGGTGTCAGCATCCGGCGGGCGTTCCGCGGCGCTGTCCCACAACAGCCGGAATCCGGTGGCCCGGACCGCCTCCGGGAGGTGCACGGTCCCCGCCCCGGCCCTGCCGTTGACCACCACGAGCAGTGACGTTCCCGTAGCCGGAGCGGGCCGGTCCGGTTCCGGTTGCGCGCACAGGAGCATCTGGAGCACCCGCTCCGCGGGGTCGAACCAGCGGTCGTGGACCATTTCCGCACCGTCCGCCCCGAACCAGGTGATGTCTTTCGTCCCGTCCGGGTGCACCGGACGTTTGCCGAAGAACCGGCTCTGGCGGAGCACCGGATGGCTGCGGCGCAGGGCGAGTAGGTACCGGGTGGTGGCGAGCAGGTCGTGCTGCTCCGGGGTGAGGTCCCAGTCCACCCACACGTCGGGGCCGTCCAGGCAGTAGGGGTTGTTGTTGCCCTGCTGGCTGCGGCCGAACTCGTCACCGGCGATGAGCATCGGCACCCAGGTGGACAGCAGACAGGAGGCCAGGACGTTTCGGGACGAGCGGTGCCGGGCGGCGCGCAGCACGGGGTCGTCGGCCGGACCCTCGACGCCGTGGTTCCAGCTGTGGTTGTCGTCGGTGCCGTCGCGGCCGTCCTCCCCGTTGGCCTCGTTGCGTTTACGTTCGAAGGCGGTGAGGTCGGCGAGGGTGAACCCGTCATGTGCGGTGACGAAGTTGATCGAGGCGAGCGGGCCGCGGACGGCGGGGAACAGGTCGTCGGATCCGGCGAGGCGGGTCGCGAGGTCCCGGATCCCCGCCCCGGCGGCTTCCCCCGGATCACCCGCCCCACCCGGGTCGATGGCCCCACCGGTATCGCTGGGGCCGTCGGCGCGGCCGGCACGGCCGGTGCGCGCCGAGGTGAGCCAGAAGTCCCGGACGGTGTCCCGGAACCGGTCGTTCCATTCGGCGAACGGGGCGGGAAACTGTCCGGTGCGCCAACCCTCGGGGCCGAGGTCCCACGGTTCGGCGATCAGCTTGACCTTCTGGAGCACCGGGTCGGCGCGGGCGGCGACGAGAAACGGGTGGTCGGGGTCGAACCCGTGCCGCCCCCGGGCCAGGGTGGGGGCGAGGTCGAAGCGGAACCCGTCCACGTTCATCTGCTCGACCCAGTACCGCAGCGAGTCGAGGACGAGCTGGACCACCCGTGGCTGCCGGGAGTCCAGAGTGTTCCCGCAGCCGGTCGTGTCCACGTGCCGGCCGTGCTCGTCGAGCCGGTAGTACGTCGCCGCGTCCAGGCCCCGCCAGGACAGCAGCGGCCCCTCGGCCCCGGTTTCGCAGGTGTGGTTGTAGACGACGTCGAGGATGACCTCGAGTCCGGCGGTGTGCAGCCGGTGCACCATCCGGCGGAACTCGGTGAGTACGTCCAGCGGGTCGGTCGCCGCCGCATACCCGGGATGCGGGGCGAAGTACCCCAGGGTGCTGTACCCCCAGTAGTTCGTCGTGCCCCGGCGGGCCAACCCCACCTCGGTGCCGATCGCCTGGACCGGCAGCAGTTCCACCGCGGTCACCCCGAGACCGGTGAGGTGGTCGAGGGCGGCGTCGTGGGCCAGTCCGGCGTAGGTGCCCCGCAGCCCGTCCGGAACCCCGGGCAGGCGCCGGGTGAGCCCGCGGACATGCGCCTCGTAGAGGACGGTGCGGTCCCACGGGGTGTCCGGTCGGTGCCCGACGGCCGGGTCCGCCGGATCCGCCGGGTCCACGGGGGCGGACGGTGCGACGACGACCCCGTGCGGCAGGTACGCCGCGGAGTCCCGGGGGTCGGCGGCCTCCGGGTCGCCGACCAGCTGCGCGTCCACGGTGTGCCCGAACAGTTCCGGGCGTAGCCGCAGCACCCCGGCGTGGGCCCGGGCGTAGGGGTCGAGGAGGAGCTTCGCCGGGTTGTACCGGTGCCCCCGGGACGGGTCCCAGGGGCCGTGCGCGCGAAACCCGTACCGTTGCCCGACCGGAACGTCGGGGACGAACCCGTGCCAGACACCGTGTGTGTGCTCGGGCAGCGGCACCCGCCGCTCCCGCCACCCGCCGGTCCCGTCCGGGTCGAGCAGGCACAGCTCGACGGAGTCCGCAGCGGAAGCGAGTACCGCGACGTCCACCCCCCCGTCGCGCGGGTGGGTCCCGAGGGGGAAGGGGCGGCTGCGTCGGGTCACCTGGCGCAGTCGTGCAGAACCAGCAGGTATTCGTCCGTTCCCTGGACACCGTCCCGCAGCTGCTGCGGGTATTCGGGCAGTGGAAGATCGGCGACGAGGTGCCCGGTGACCCGTTGCTGCGGTTGAATGCGGCCAATTCCGTCACCGCCGCGTTCAACCTGGTCAAGGCGACCGTGCACGAGGACCGTCTGGTCGTCACCGTCGATCTGGTGGTCTGTGCCGGGCTGGAACTCGCCGCGCTGTTGCGGGCCACCCTGGATGCGACCGTGGTGGCGGTGCAGACCTGGCATTCGACGGTGCTCGAACTGGCCCGCAGGGCCGCCGGGGAACCTTCCTGACCGGTACCCGACCGGTACCCGGACGTCGCCTCGGATCGACCCGGGACAGCGGTGCCCGCTGCCCGGGTGCCGCGCAGCGTCGGCGCGGACTTCGACGACGGTCTCGGCCGGGGCACACCCTAGGCTCGGGGCCACCGGAACGTTGAGGAGGTCGCGGTGGGCGAGGTCGTGCGGTTCGAGGTGGCGGACGGGGTCGGGACGATTCGGGTGGACCGGCCCCCGATGAACGCGCTCGACGCACATGTGCAGCGGGAATTGCGGGAGGCGGCCGAGGAAGCGACGGCCCGTCCGGATGTGGCCGCGGTCGTCGTCTACGGGGGTCCTGACGTGTTCGCCGCGGGCGCCGACATCAAGGAACTGCAGCGGCTGTCCTACACCGACATGGTGGACGCCTCGGTCGCCCTGCAGGCTTCGTTCACCGCGGTGGCGGCGATCCCCAAACCTACGGTGGCCGCGGTGACCGGG
>JARRQM010000390.1:0-2792 GCA_037381765.1 Kineosporiaceae bacterium | reverse complement strand
CACCGCCGGAACTCCGGCGCACAAGGTCCTCTACGACGCGGCCGGGATCAACAGGCTCACCGGGACGCGCTACGACGACCTGCTCGACACCCTCATGATCACCCAGCGTGTCCCGGCTTGGGCCGGCAACCGTATCGACCGGGCGATCCGCCTCCCCAAGCGTTACCTCGTCGACCCCGGCCTCGCCACCGCACTCCTGCGTGTCGACCAGCGCCGCCTTCTGCGTGACGGCGACCTGCTCGGCCGAACCCTCGACACGTACGTCGCGGCCCAGCTCCGGGCCGAATGCTCCCTCAGCGGGATCGGAGCCGACCTGTTCCACCTCCGTGACGCCAACGGCAGGCACGAGGTCGACCTGCTCGTCGAGACCCGTGCCGGCCAGGTCATCGCGATCGAGGTCAAGGCCACCGCAGCCCCCTCCCGGGCCGACGCCCGGCACCTGGAGTGGTGTGCCGAACGCCTCGGGCCGGCGTTTGCCACCGGCCTGGTCATCCACACCGGCCCGCGCGTCATCCGCCTCACCGACCGGATCGTCGCCGTCCCCATCGCTGCTCTGTGGTCCTGACGCCGATGGTCCGCGGTTCGCAGCGTCGAAGCGGGAAGCACGCAACCGGGTGCGGCTGTTGGAGGCCGAGATCGCCCCACCCGAGGTAAAGCCTGCGGCCCGTGTCGCCGCCGCGAAGGTCGATCCGGACGATGTGCTGGTCGGGTAGGTCGTCGGGGCCGATGTCGGTGTGGATGCCCTGACTGTCTCGTGCGAGCGTGGAATCCACTCGTACCACCCCTATCGGGTATCTCCGGTGGGCTGGGTCCGGTTGGGGTAAGGAACCGGAGGGTCCGCCGTCGGGCAGGCTGTCGCGGGTGGAGGTGGCGCAGGCTCCCGCGGGATCTTCGAGCGGCGGGTCAACCCCAGACGACGAACCAGTCTTGGTATGGTTTAGCTGTCATCCCATACTAAGATGTCGACTGGGGGTGGGGCTGTGCGGGGTCATCTGCTGCGTCGGACCTGGGAGCATGACCCTGCGCTCTATGCGCCGGCCAGGTACCGGCGGGCTTGTGCCTACCAGGCGTTCCTGCCGGATCCTCTGGTTGGCTTCGCGGCTGGCCTGGGCGGCGAGGTTGCGGGCGTGGTATCGGACGCCGAGGCTGCCGTGCATGCCCTGAATGCGAGGGCCCGACCGGCACTGGCACCGCTGGCGCGCCTGCTCTTGCGGACGGAGTCGATCGCCTCCTCCAAGGTTGAGGGCATGCAGGTTGACTCCCGCGATCTCGCACGGGCTGAGGTGCGGTTGGACACCGGGGGTAAAGCCGGCCCCAGCGCGACCGAGATTCTGGCCAACATCGACGCCATGGAGTTGGCCGTCTACCGGGCGGCGTCGGCGGACCTGGTGGGTGTCCACCAGATCGCCGAGATCCATACCGCCCTGATGGCCGGCGCAGCCAATTCCCACGTCGCCGGCCAGGTCCGGGGGGAACAGAACTGGATCGGGGGGAACAACTACACCCCTTGCGGAGCCGACTTCGTGCCTCCACCTCCGGAAGCGGTCCCCGCCCTGTTGACCGACCTGTGTGCCTTCATCGACGAGCAACAGTTGCCGCCACTTGTTCAGGCCGGGCTCGTGCACGCCCAGTTCGAGACCATCCACCCCTTCATGGACGGCAACGGTCGCACCGGGCGGGCCCTCATCCATGTCGTCCTCCGGAGGCGAGGGCTGGCCCCGGCCTACGTTCCCCCGATCAGCGTCGTCCTTGCCGCCACCCGCGGCGACTACATCCAGGGACTGACGGCCTTCCGCGAAGGAGACGTGGACGCTTGGCTGCTCCACTTCGCTGCTGCGACGGCCCGCGCCGCAGGTCTGGCCAAGGCCTACCTGGACGCCGTGCACCGGCTTCAGGAGCGTTGGCGCGAACAGCTCCGCGGGCAGGGGAACCCGCGTGCGGACGCGGCGGCCTGGCGTCTGATCGACGTCCTGCCCGCCCATCCGGTGATCACCCTGCCCGTCGCCGTCACCGCGGTGGAGCGCTCCAAGGCCGTGGTCAACCAGGCACTGGCCGAACTGGAGGACGCCGCAGTCCTGATCCGGCTCGGTGGCGGTCAGCGGAACCGCAGTTGGGAAGCTGCCGGCCTACTCGATCTGTTGTCACACCTGGATCAGGCAGGAACACCACCCCGGTAATCCGGTCAGGACGAAGGCTCCCCGGTATCCGTTCGGGCGGAGAGGGGCGATGCTCACGGGCTTGCGCGGCCTCTACCTCAACGACCCCACCACCTGAACCGGCCAGCAACCCCCGACGAACTAGCGGTCGCGACCCCTAGTCGACGCTGTCGGCGCTGTCGGCGCTGTCCTCCAATTCGTGGAGAGCCGCCAGGATGCGTGACCGGACGTCGCCCGTGCCGAGCAGTGAATCGAGGGGGAACTGGGCCCAGCCCTTCCACCCCTTGGCACGGGTATCCAGGGTCTTGGCGCGCATGGGTGGGATCGTTTCCAGCAGGTGAGCCGTCTGCTGCAGCCTCCCATCGTCGGCGCCGTCGAGGGCAGTGAGGACCTTGCCGAAGTGGATCTCCAGACGGGCTGGATCCCCGGGGCTGGAGGAGCCCATCTGGATCATCCAGAGTCTGGTGTCGGTGCCATGTACGGGTCCCCAGATTCCGACCGACTCGCTGACGCCGCGGCCCCAAACGCATCGGAGTCCGCGCGCCTCGGCGTCATCCAGGAAGGATTCGATCAGTCGGGCGACCGACGATCCGCAGCGGCTCCCGGCATCAGCCAACAGAGAGTCTCTGGTCGAAA
>JARRQM010000389.1:0-2792 GCA_037381765.1 Kineosporiaceae bacterium | reverse complement strand
CGGTTACACTGTGTGGGGGGATCGCCCTTCGGGGCCTGGGTCGAGGAGGTGCCGGTGCAGGAGCTCACGGCATTGGTACTGGGTGGGGTTTCGGACGACGAGGTGCCGAACGAACTGGAATGGCAGGAGCGGGCGCTGTGCGCGCAGACCGACCCTGAGGCGTTCTTCCCGGAGAAGGGTGGTTCCACCCGGGAGGCCAAGCGGGTATGCCTGTCCTGCGAGGTTCGTGTCGAGTGCCTGGACTACGCCCTGGCCAACGATGAACGGTTCGGGATCTGGGGCGGACTGTCGGAACGGGAACGCCGGAGGATCAAGAAGCGTGCGGTGTGACCCGGCACCGCGGTGCCGGGTCTGCTCAGCTGACGACGTATCTTGATGTTCCCGTGAGGGATGTTTCCGTGAGGCTGGAGTTCCTGCCGTGACCGGAGCACCGTCGGCCGGCGGAGGATCGTCCGGGGTCGACGGTGCGGCCGCCCCGCGCACCTCCGAGGTCGCCCCGGAGACGGAGGCCGTTCCGGACGCCGGAGTCGATCCGCTCGACGCCATCGACCCGGAACCGACCTACCTCGTCGACGAGCCCGGGGACGAGCCGTTGCCCGTCCCCCCGCCCACGGCGGTGGTTCCGCTCGCCGGAATCGGCACGGGCCGGAAACGCCACGGGGCCGCCCACGTTTCCGCGGACGAGAACCCCGTTTCCGTTGGCTCCGTTGACGATGCCACCGGCCCCGGAAACCGGGAACGTCCGGTTGCCGAGAGCGCCAGGGGATCCGGGAACCGACCAGGCACCGAGGACACCGGGGACACCGGGGGCGCAACGGGTCCCGGGGGCAGCGGAACCCCGTCGGATGCAGCGGATCCCGCGACCGCGGACGTTCCGGGAACGGACGGCGGACCACCCGGCGCAGATGCCTCCGGAACCGGCACCGTTGCCGGCCCGGATGCCGGATCCGTAGCTCACCCCGTCCGGCACCGGCTGCGTCCCCGTCCGGGAACGATGCCCGGGGTCCCCGCCCCCGAGGTCATCGCGGTGGTGACGTTGCGGGCCGGACAACCGCACCGGGACCGGGTACTCGACGCCGTCGCGGCGCAGACCCGCTCCCCGGACACCATCGTGCTCGTCGACCTCACCGAGGCCCCGCGCCCGCGCCGTCGCCGGGCACCGGCACCGGCGATCGAGCCCTCCGGTGACGGCGGGCTCGCCCTCCTCGACGCGGTCGGCGACGAGCACACCGAATCCCACGTGCTCCGCCTCCCGCCACGGACCGGCGCCGGGGACGCCGTCCGCGCCGCCCTCATCGCCCTGCCGAGCACCGGGCTCACCCCCGAGGCGCCGCCGGAGGGGCTGCCCGCCCCCGACCCGGCGGCGGGCCCGGGGCCGGCGGAAGGCCCCGGCACACCGGCGGACGAGGCCCCGGGACCAGCGGGCACGTCCTGGCTGTGGCTGGTCCCGGATGACGCCGTGCCGGCCCCGGACACCCTGCGCCGGCTCCTCGAAGCGGTGGAGACCGCACCGTCGGTCGGCGTCGCCGGCTGCAAGCAGGTCTGGTGGGAGGACGACCAACGGCTCATCGACGTCGGATTCACCACGTCCCGGCGCGGGGTGCGGGTCACCGGGATCGAACGGTACGAGGTCGACCAGGGCCAGCACGACCACCGTTGTGACGTGCTCGCGGTGAGCGGTGCCGGGATGTTGGTGCGCCGCGACGTGTGGGACGTCACCGGCGGCCCCGACCCCGGGCTCGCCCGGGCCCGCGACGACCTCGACCTGTGCCGCCGGGCCCGGCTGGCCGGCCACCGGGTGGTCGTCGTCCCCCGGGCCGTGGTGTCCCGGGCAGGGCGGGTGACCGCCGCGGGCGGTGCGCCCGTCCCCGCGTCCCGCACCACCACCCGCGGCCCCTGGGCCCGCGCCGACCGCTACGACACGCTCTTCCTCCGGCTCGCCGGGGTCCCGCTGCCGTTCCTCCCGCTGATCCTGCTCGACATCCTCCCCGGGACGCTGCTGCGCTCACTCGGTCTGCTGCTCACCCGGCGCCCGGGGCGGGCCGTCCAGGAAATCATCGCCGCCATCCTCGTCCTCGCCCGTCCGCACCGGTGGATCCCGGCCCGTCGCCGGGCGGCCCGCCGAACGCTTCCCCGCCGGATGCTCCGCCCCCTCCTGGCCACGCGCCGGGACCTGTGGCGGCAACGTCGGGAGGCGCTGACCTTCGGCTCCCGCGGCCTGCCCGCCCCGGCATCCTCCCGCCGGGCCGTGCCCTTCCCCGGCGCGCCCGTCCGTACCCCGGCACCACCACCGGGCCCAGCACCGGCACCGGGCCCGGGGAACGACCTCGACACCGGTCCCGGCACCGTCCCGACGGCAGCCACCGGAACCGGCATCGACCTGCTCATCGACCTCACCGGTGAGATCCCGGTCGCCGGTGACCGGGTCGGGCGGCGGTCCCGGCGCGACGGCATCCCGGCCCCCGGCGCCGGACCCGACGACGAACCGCTGCAGATCCGTGCCGCCGGGCCGCGGCTGACCAGCCAGTCCCGGCGCAGCGTCGTGCTCGCCCCGCTTCCGGTGCTGCTGCTCACCGCAGTCGCCGGACTCCTCGCCCTGCGGCGGCTGCTCCCCGGCACCGGGTCGGTGGCCGGGCCGTACCTGCTGCCCGCCCCCGGCAGCGCCGCCGAGCTGTGGCGGGCGGTGTCCAGCCCGCTGCGTCCCCTCGGGCTCGGGGCCCGCGCCGTCGCCGATCCGTTCGCCGAACTCGTCGCCGCCATCGGAGCCGTCCCGGGACTGTCCCCGCGGCTGG
>JARRQM010000388.1:0-2793 GCA_037381765.1 Kineosporiaceae bacterium | reverse complement strand
CGGGCATTACTCACCCGAGGCCATGCGGCGAAGTAATGCCGATCCAGGGCAAGGAGCTGCTCTGATGGCAGGGTGTACACGTCCGGCTGCATGTAGCGACGAGCCAATCGGACAATGTCGAGGGGGTAGTCGATGACGGCACTGTTGATGCCGTAGGACGACCCGACATCGACCACGGTGGGCAGTGCCCTCCCCGGCCGACTGGCTTGGTCGATCAAGGACCGGAAGATCCCCTTGGCCAGGTCGGGAATGATGTAGTCGAGACCGACGAGTACCCGGAAGTACTCCCGCGGATCATCCGCGATGTAGATGTCGTCGAAGTTGGCCTTGCCTGCAGGAACAATGTGATCACTGCTGAGCTTCTCCATCACCCTCCTTGCTTTGCGCGTCGTTCGGAAGCGACACGTAGCCCAGGGCAGGACTCAAAGCAGCAGAAACCGTAGCATTACGGCACCGGGAACCACCCGGGCCCTTCCTCCGGAGATCTTGTCCCGCGCCTTCCCCCTCCCCTCCGGTCCCCGCCCGTCCCGCCCAGTCTTCCCCATCCCGCCGGACCCCCGGGACCACCCTGCGCCGCCCCGGATGAGACGCCACCGGGGCGGACCCGGCCGCGCTCCCGGTACTCTTCTCGCCGTTGGCCCGGATACGCACCCTCCCCGATGGTTACGGTCCGCCATGGTGAGTCGGACGGCGAGCGTGACCGGGCACCCATCGGGACGTCCGCGACAGGGCGGGCGGCAGCGCCTCGCACCGGTGGCACAGGGCCGGGACCGCGAGGTTTCGGGCGACGACGGGAGGTCGGCGGCGTGAGCGGGACCGGCCGCCAACGGCCGACAGGGCCGTGGCCACAGCGCATGGTGAACCCCATCCACCACTACGAATGGGGTTCCCGCACCGCCCTGGCCTGGATCCAGGGACGGGAACCGTCCGGACGCCCCGAGGCGGAACTGTGGATGGGGGCGCATCCGCTGGCACCGTCCCGGCTGATCGCCGCCGACGGGACCGAACACGACCTTGACGCCCTCGTCACGGATTCCCCGATCGAAACCCTCGGGGCCCGGGCAAGCAGCCGGTTCGACGGCCGGTTGCCCTTCCTCCTCAAGGTGCTCGCCTTCGACCAGCCCCTGTCGGTGCAGGTCCACCCCGATGCCGCGCACGCCCGCCGTGCCTGGGAAGCCCAGCAGGAGCGGACCGCAACCGCGCCGGCGGACGCCGCTGCGAGTTCCGAGGCCGGGTCCGAGGCCGAGGTCGGGACCGGGACCGGGGTGGAAGCCAGGAACGGGAGCGGCCACACCACGGATCCGCACTACTACTCGGATCCGTACGCCAAACCGGAGATGCTCTACGCCCTGCAGCCGATCGACGCCATGTGCGGGTTCCGCAGCGCCGAACGGGCGCGGGAACTCGTCGAACTCCTGGACTGCGACCGGCTCTCCGAACTCGCCGCCGACCTCACCTCCGAGGAGGCCTCCGAGGAGGACCGGCTGCGCCGCGCCTTCGCCCGGCTCCTGCACTGGCCGGCCGAGGACCGCGCCGGTCTGGCCGCCGACCTGGGAAAACGAGCCCGGGTCCTGCTCGCGACCGCGGGCGGCCGGGGCACCGGCCCATCCGCCACCGACCGCCGGGCACTGACCTGGTGCAGCAGGCTCTCCCGGCTGTACCCGGAAGATCCGCTCGTCGCCGCCCCCCTGCTACTCGACCTGTTCCGGCTCGACCCGGGCGACACCCTGTTCGTCCCGGCCGGGGCCCCGCATGCCTACCTGTACGGGTTGGGCGTCGAGATCATGGCGAACACGGACAATGTGCTGCGCGCCGGTCTCACCCACAAGCCGGTCGCCGTCGACGAGCTCCTGCAGGTCGTCGACAGCGCCACCCGGCCGGTCCGGCAGCTGCCCCAGGTGCAGCTCGGACCGTTCGAAGTGACCTGGCGCCTACCGGTGGACGAGTTCCGGCTGACCCGGCTACGGCTGCCGCATGATGTGCCGGTGTCGGCCTGGCCCTACCTGTCCGGACCGCAGGTGCTCCTGTGCAGCGCGGGCACGGTCACCGTGCACGTGGGCGGACGGACGGAGGTCCTCACCCCCGGCGAGTCGGTGTTCCTCGGGGCCGGTGGGGGGCCACTGTCCGTGAACGGGCCCGGAGAACTGTTCCGCGCCGCCACCGGAGCCTGACCGGGACCGCCCCCGCACCCGGGTTCCCGGACACGCCGCCCCGACGACGCGGGCAGGGTGGGACGCCGTGCCCCGCCCTGCCGTGCGGGTGGGGATCCGCCCGGTCCCGCGGGTCGGAAAGGGTGCGCGCCGGGGCAGCCGGCCCGGGCGCGCGGGACCTACCGGGTGAGTGCGAGGTCGTAGTCGATGACGACGGCGGCATGGTCGCTCCACCGCTGCGCGTACAGCTCCGCCCGGTCCACTTCGGCGCTCACGGCGCGTTCGGCGACTCCCGGCGTGGCCAGCTGGTAGTCGATCCGCCACCCCGCATCCGTGTCGAACGCCCGTCCCCGCCACGACCACCACGTATACGGTCCCGGACGGTCCCCGGCGAGGCTGCGGTGCACGTCGACGAACCCGTCATCCGCGGTGATCCGGTCCAGCCAGGCCCGCTCTTCCGGGAGGAACCCGGAGTTCTTCAGGTTCCCCTTCCAATTCTTCACATCCGCCTCGCGGTGGGCGATGTTGACATCCCCGCAGACCACGAGGTGACGGCCGTCCCCGGCGAGTTCCCGCATCCGTTCCCGCACCGCGTCGAGGAAGCGGTACTTCTCCTCCTGCTTGGTCGTTCCGGCCTCCCCCT
>JARRQM010000387.1:0-2800 GCA_037381765.1 Kineosporiaceae bacterium | reverse complement strand
TCGCGGTCCTGCGGGGTCCGGCGGGTCATTCCCGCCCACCGCCGGGGGCGACTCCACGCACGGGGACGGCCCCCGCCCCGGCGTCAGGGTCGATGTCGGTACCGGTGTCCGTGTCGGCTCCGGTCCCGGCGTCAGGGTCGGTCCACACCCCGGCGAGGCGTTCCTCGGCGAGTTCCGCGCGGGCCTGACGCCGGGCCTCGCGGCGCTCGGCGTACTGCTCCCGCTTCTCCTCCCGGGTGGCCCGGGAGGAGGCGTCCAGCCGACGGTCACTGCCCCGCGGCCCCCCGGCCACGGACCCGCCGGACACCAGGGTCGGCTCCCAGTCGAAGACGACCCCGGACTCGTCGTCGCCGATGACGACCTCGGCCCCGGCCACGGCGCCGACCTCGAACAGGGACTCCTCGACCCCCAGCCGGGCCAGCCGGTCGGCGAGGTAGCCGACGGCCTCGTCATTGGCGAAGTCGGTCTGCCGCACCCAGCGTTCCGGTTTGCTCCCGCGCACCCGGAATCGGGTCCCGCCGTCGGGCAGGTTCTCGGGGGCGACGGTGAACCCGGCCTCGTCGACCGGGCGGGGGCGCAGCACCGTCCGGCCCGGTTGTGGTTCCGGGGTCCGTTCCCGGGCTTGGGTGACGAGGGCGGCCATGGCGAAGGACAGTTCCCGCAGCCCCGCATGGCTGGCCGAGGACACCAGGTGCACGTCCAGGTCACGTTCCCGCAGGTCGGCGAGGACCAGGTCGGCGAGCTCCCGGGCCTCCGGGACGTCGACCTTGTGCAGGACGGCGATCCGCGGCCGGTCCTGGAGCGGGACGGCCCCCTCCGGCACCGGATAGGCGGCCAGCTCCGCCTCGATCGCGTCGAGGTCGCTGAGCGGGTCCCGGCCCGGTTCCAGGGTCGCGCAGTCGATCACGTGGACGAGGGCGGCGCACCGTTCGACGTGCCGGAGGAACTCCAGGCCGAGCCCCCGCCCCTGGCTCGCCCCGGGAATCAGCCCCGGCACGTCCGCCACGGTGAACCGGACCCCCCCGGCATCGACGACGCCGAGGTTCGGCACGAGCGTGGTGAACGGGTAGTCGGCGATCTTCGGGCGGGCCGCGGACAGGGCGGCGACGAGACTGGACTTCCCGGCGCTGGGGAACCCGACGAGGGCCACATCGGCGACGGATTTGAGTTCGAGCACGACCTCGGTCTGCTCCCCCGGCACCCCGAGCAGGGCGAAGCCGGGAGCCTTCCGCCGGGTCGAGGCGAGCGCCGCGTTCCCCAGCCCGCCGCGCCCGCCCGCCGCCGCGACGAACCGGGTTCCGGCGCCGAGCAGGTCGGCGAGCACCCGCCCGGACGGGGTGGTCACCACCGTCCCCTCGGGGACCGGCAGGAGGAGGTCCTCCCCGGAGGCGCCGCTGCGGTTGGCGCCCTGCCCGGGCCGCCCCGACGGGGCCTTCCGGTGCGGCGAGTGGTGGTAGTCGAGCAGGGTGGTGACCTGCGGGTCGACGATGAGGACGACATCTCCGCCGTCGCCGCCGTTCCCACCGTCCGGACCGCCGAGCGGCTTGAACTTCTCCCGGTGCACCGAGGCGCATCCGTGCCCGCCGTCCCCGGCCCGGATCCGGAGGGCGACCCGGTCGACGAACGTCACCACGGGATCAACCTCTTTCCGGACGGGACGGTGTGGGGGAACGGAACGGTTTCGGACGACGGAACGATTCCCGGAACCCGAGCGGGACGGGGAACATCGTGGCCCCGGGAACGTTGCGGGACGGGGCAGGCTCCGCGGACGGGGCTGGGGCCACGGACGGGACGGGCGAACGACGAGGGGCGGACCGGTCCGCCGGCCCGCCCCTCGTCGTCATCGTCCGCTGTGTCGCCCGGGTGGCCTCACTCGCCCGCCGGGAGCACGCTGATGACCTTGCGGCCACGCTTGGTGCCGAACTGCACATTCCCCTCGGCGAGCGCGAACAGGGTGTCGTCGCTGCCGCGCCCGACGTTCGTCCCCGGGTGGAAGTGCGTGCCCCGCTGGCGCACGAGGATCTCCCCCGCACCGACGAGCTGCCCGCCGTAGCGCTTCACGCCCAGCCGCTGCGCATTGGAGTCACGCCCGTTCCGGGAGGAACTGGCGCCCTTCTTGTGTGCCATGACCCGTGCCTGCCTTCTGTTCGCCGGTCCCCGGCGGGCGCGCCGCGACGCGCCCCGGGGTCACTTCTGGATGCCGGTGACCTTGATCCGGGTCAGCTGCTGACGGTGACCCTGACGCTTGCGGTAGCCGGTCTTGTTCTTGAACTTCATGATCCGGATCTTCGGGCCCCGGGTGTCCTCGACGATCTCGGCGGTCACGGTCGCCGACTCGAGATCGGCGGCGGCCGTGGTCACCGTCCTACCGTCGACGAGCAGGACGGGACGCAGCTCGACGGCCGTCCCGGGCTCCCCCGCGAGCCGGTCGACGGTCAGCACGTCACCGACGGACACCTTCTCCTGACGGCCGCCAGCGCGAACGATCGCGTACACGTGGAACTCACTCTCTGCGTCGGTCCGGTTGCGTCGCTACCTGGCCACGGGGCCGGACGGTGGTGACCCGTCGGCTCGGCCGAGTCGATCGCCTGGTGCGCGCACAACGAGGCGCGCCCACGGCGCACCGAGGGCTAAGCCTAGAGATCCTGCCGACGGGGGGTCAAACCGTGTGGTGACAGGCCCGCCCGACGACCCGCCCGGATCCCGGGAAGTCACTCAGTCACCGGAGGAAGGCTCTGGCCCACCGGCCTGCCCGTCGGCCTGCCCGCCGGCCTGGTCCGGGACGGTCCCGGCGCCAGCA
>JARRQM010000386.1:0-2800 GCA_037381765.1 Kineosporiaceae bacterium | reverse complement strand
CAGCTGCGACGTGAGGAAGACCAGGCGGTCCGGGCCTCCACCGACGCTGCGCACCGACCGGTCGGGGCCGGTCTTGCCGGGACCGAGTCAGCCGGGACCGAGCCGGGGCCCGGTCACCCGTCCTCGACCGGGCTCCGGGACGAACCCGCCGCGGTCCGGGGCGGCGGACGGTGACCTACCACTTCGCCGTCGGACCGGACGTCCACGTCCGCGACCTCGCCGACTGGTACCTGCTGAACACCCGGCTGCAGCGGATCACCGGAAGTACCTTCCGGGTCCGTTTCTACGACGACTTCACCGAACTGCACCGGGCTTTCGCCGCGGGCCGGGTGGACCTCGCCTACGCCAACGCCTCCGATACGGCCGAGCTCCTGCCCGTGGGGTTCCTCCCCCTCGTCCGCCCCATCGGGGTCAGCGATGAGGCCACCATCATCGTCGCCGCCGACGACCCGGCCCGCACCGTGGAGGACCTCGTCGGGGCCACGGGCCTGACCGCCGCCGCCACCGACGCCCCCGACGTGCACCGGATCTGCCGGATCCTGCTCGAACCGGCCGACCTCGACCCGGGGACCATCACGGTCACCCTCCGCCCGAACTACACCCTCGTCGCCAAGTCCGTGCTCGACGGCGAGTCGCGGGCCGCCTTCCTTCTCCGTACGGCCTACGACGATCTTTCCACCGCGGTCCGGACAGGGTTGCGGCCGTTGATCTCCAGCCAGATCTCCGTCATCTCGCACACCCTGCTCGCCGCACCCTCGATCACCGCCCTCACCCCGAAAATCACCGACGGTCTGCTCGCGATGAACGGGAATCCCGCCGATGCCGGGCTGCTCGCCCGGCTCGGCGCTCCCTCCGGATGGGGGCGGGCCACTCCCTCCGACATGTCCCTGCTCGTCGACGTGATCAACGCGCTGGCCTGATCCGAAACCGGGCACTCTCCCGGGCACCTGTTCGCCCGCACGGGGGCCTTTCGACAGGCGCTCCGCGGTGTGACGGGCCGGTCAGTACCGGGCCAACCAGACCGCCGCGTCCCCGGGCAGGACCGCTCCCGCGCTCCCCTCCGGCAGGGGCAGGCTGGACAGCAGCACCCGGCCCGCAGGCAGGTCGACCGGCTCCGTTCCGGTGTTGAGCAGGAACCGGAACCCGGGTTCCCGGTCGAAGGCAAGCACCTCCGCCTCCCGGTCCTGCCAGCGAAGTCCGGCGTCGCTGCCGCCGCCGAGCGCGGCCAGCTCCCGGCGCAGACGTAGGGCGTCCCGGTACAACCAGAGCATCGAGCCGCGGTCCGCGTCCTGCCGTTGCACCGACAGCTCCGCCCAGTGCTCCGGCTGCGGCAGCCAGCCCGGACCCGGGCCGAACCCGAGGGAAGGGCCCGAGTCCGTCCACGGCAGCGGCACCCGGCAACCGTCCCGTCCTCGCTCGGTGCGGCCCGAACGCAGCCACGTCGGGTCCTGCAGGAGGTCCTCGGGCAGGTCCGGCACTTCCTCCAGGCCGAGTTCCTCCCCCTGGTACAGGTACGCCCCGCCGGGCAGGGCAAGTGCGAGCAGTAGGGCGGCCCGGGCCCGGCGCACCCCCAACGGCACGTCCGGGGCGGGGAACCCGCGGCGGCGCAGCGGGTCCTGGGTCCGGCGGGCGCCGGGCCGGCCCAGCCGGGATACGTGCCGGGTCGTGTCGTGGTTCGACAGCACCCAGGTCACCGGCGCCCCCACGGCGTGATGGGCGTGCAGTGCGGAGGTCACCGTCCGGCGCAACGCCGTCGCGTCCCAACCGGACCGGACGAAGTCGAAGTCGAAGGCCGTGTGCAGCTCGTCCGGGCGCAGGTAGCGGGCCAGCCGCTGCGGTGAGGTCACCCACGCCTCGGCGACGAATACCCGCGGCGGGTCGTAGGAGTCGGCCAGCTGCCGCCACCGACGGTACAGATCGTGTACGCCGTCCCGGTCCCAGTGCGGGTGATCCTCCCGGTCCGGGGCACCGAGGATGAGGTCGCCGTCGAGTCCGAGGTCGGGCAGGTCCGGGTCCTTGACCAGGCCGTGCGCGACATCGATGCGGAACCCGTCGGCGCCGAGATCGAACCAGAACCTCAGGACGTCCAGGAACTCGTCGAGTACCTCGGGATTCGTCCAGTCGAGGTCCGGTTGCTTACGGTCGAACAGGTGCAGGTACCACTCGCCCGGGGACCCGTCCGGTTCGGTGACCCGTTCCCAGGCCGGTCCGCCGAACACCGAACGCCAGTCGTTCGGCGGCTGCGCCCCGTCCGCGCCGCGGCCCGGCCGGAACAGGTAGCGTCGCCGCTCCGGTGAGCCCGGGGCCGCGGCGAGCGCGGCCCGGAACCAGGCGTGCTCATCGCTGGTGTGGTTCGGGACGATGTCGAGCAGTACCCGCAGACCCCGCCGGTGCGCGGCCTCGATCACCTCGCGGGCCTGCGCCACGGACCCGAACACCGGGTCGATCCCGCGGTAGTCGGCGACGTCATAGCCGCCGTCGGCCTGCGGCGACGGGTACCACGGGTTGACCCAGATGGCATCCACCCCGAGGTCGGCGATGTGGTCGAGCCGGGTGAGGATCCCGGTGAGATCCCCGATCCCGTCGCCGTCCCCGTCCGCGAAACTGCGCAGGTACAGCTGGTAGGTGATGGCCGAGCGCCACCAGTCCGGCCCCCCTTTCCCGTGCGACTGGGCGGGCGATGCCGCCGGGTCCGGAACCGGCGCCGGCGTGGGGGCGGCGGTCCGGTCCTGGCCCGCTGACCTGACGGTTGCCGGGGCGGAACCTTCCGCGGGGGCCGTCGTACCTCGTTCCCGGGGGG
>JARRQM010000385.1:0-4227 GCA_037381765.1 Kineosporiaceae bacterium | reverse complement strand
CGCGTGGCGACGAGCACGCAGGATCAGCAGGACGGGCGGGCCGCGGTGCCCCGGTCAGGTGCGGTGGCGACCTCGGCGAGGTCGGCGGAACCGGACGCGGTGTGTGCCGCGGCGACGGAGCTGGCCCGATCGGTGGCCGAACAGGTCGCCGACACGGGAACCGTCGGGGACCACCTTGGGGTGTCCGGGGACGGGGAGAGACTCGTCACGCACCGGTTCGCCTGCCTCTCCCGCGGCTACCGCGGTTGGCATTGGGCGGTCACGTTGGCCCGGGCCCCGCGCTCGCGGACCGCGACGGTGTGCGAGACCGTGCTCGTCCCGGGCCCGGAGGCGATACTCGCCCCGGCCTGGGTCCCGTGGTCGGACCGGTTGGAACCCGGTGACCTCGGCCCCACCGACGTCCTCCCGTACCGGCCCGATGATCCCAACCTGGAGCCGGGGTTCGGGCAGGCCGATGACGATGACGGGAACGACCGGCTGGCCGTCTGGGAACTCGGTCTGGGGCGGACCCGGGTACTCGGTCCGCAGGGCCGGGGGGAGGCCGCGACCCGCTGGTACACCGGGGCGCGCGGGCCGACCGCCGACGAGGCCGTGCACGCCGCCGCGGCCTGCTCGACCTGCGGGTACCTGATCCCGCTCGCAGGCGGGCTGCGGCAGGTGTTCGGTGTCTGCGCGAACGTCTGGTCCGCCTCGGACGGGCAGGTGGTCAGCCTCGACCACGGATGCGGTGCGCACAGCGAGACCGATACGGAACCGGCGGAACCGCCGCCGCTGCCCGAACCGATCCTCGACGAGATCGGTGCCGCGGCCATCGTCGTGCCGCGGGAGGAACCCGCTGCGGAGAGCGGGACCGGGGAGACGCCCGAACCGGAGGCTGCCGCCGACGTGACGACGACCGTCGGGGCGGAGGCTGCGCCCGAACCGGAGGCCGTGCCCGAACCGGAAGCGGTGCCCGACTCGGAGCACGCTGCTGACGCGCCGACCGTAGGGGCGGAGGCTGCGCCCGAATCGGAGGCCGTGCCCGAACCGGAAGTGGTGCCCGAACCGGAGGCCATGCCCGAACCGGAGCACGCTGCTGACGTGGCGATGATCGCCGGGGCGGAGGCTGCGCCCGACTCGGAGCTCGTCCCCGAACCGGAGGTCGTGTCCGGGTCGGACGGCGTCGCCGGGCCGGAGCCCGAGCAGCCCTGGTGAGGGGCGCCGCCTCCGGGCCCACCGACCCGTCAGCGGGAGCCGACCCGTTCGGCACCGCAGCGGTTCGCGACCGGGTACTCACCGCGTGGGCGGACGCCCCGGTCCGGTTCCGGGAGGACGCCAACGCCGAGGAAGACCTCGCCCTCGGGGGTTACCGGGATCGTCTCGTCGTCGAACTCGCCCAGAACGCCGCCGATGCCGCAGCCCGGGCCGGTACGGCCGGCCGGTTCTGCCACCGCGGCCACGACAGCGGGGCCGGCCGCGGGACCAGGCCCGGTCCCCGGCCCGGGCCTGGTTGCTGCCCCGTCCCCGGGTCCGGACGCGGCCCCGTCCCCGGGGCCGGACGCTGCCCCGGCCCTGACGGTGGGTCGTTTCGGGGTCGGGTTCTCCGCGGTGCTCGCGGTCACCGACGAACCCGCCGTCCTGTCCCGGCACGGGGGAGTGCGGTTCTCCGCCGGAGATACCCGGGCCCTCATCGCGCAGCGGGCCATCGCGGCACCGGGACTCGCCGAGGAACTGACCCGCCGGGACGGTCACGTCCCGGTGCTCCGGCTGCCCTTCCCCGTCGAGGGAGCAGCCCCGGACGGCTACGACACCGCGGTCATCCTGCCGCTGCGTGACGCGGCCGCCGAAGATCTCGTCCTCCGCCTGCTCGACGGCGTGGACGACGCACTCCTGCTCGCCCTGCCCCACCTGGACGAGGTGACCGTGGAGGCGCCGGGCCGGGCCCCGCGCACGGTGACCGGGGCGGCCGGCCGCTGGCACGTGCTGCGCCGCAGCGGGAACCTCGACCCGCGACTGCTCGCCGACCGTCCCACCGAGGAACGGGACCGCACCACCTGGTCGCTGACCTGGGCGGTGCCGCGGGAGGGCACCGGTCCGCTGCCCGGGGTGCTGTACGCGCCGACACCGAGCGAGGAGCGGCTGCCGTGGCCGGGGCTGCTCATCGCCCCGTTCCCGCTCGACCCGTCCCGCCGGCACGTCGCGTCCGGGCCGCTCACCGAGGCCTTGTTGGATGAGGCCGCCGACGCCTACGCCGACCTCGTGGAACAACGGGCCGCCGCGGGCGATGCGGTGTGGCCGCTCGTTCCGGTCGGGCTGGCCGTGGGGGCCATCGACGGCGGACTACGCGACCGGGTGGCGGACGCTCTCGCCCGTCGCCGGCTGCTGCCGTCCGCCGCCGACCCGGAGCGCCTGCTGAAGCCCGGGGAGGCCGTGGTCGTCGAGCCCCCGGCGGGGCAGGACCCGGACATCATCGCCGCGCTCGCCGCGGGAACTCCGGATCTCGTCGCCGCACCGCGCGCGGCCTCGGCGGCGCTGGCATCGCTCGGGGTGCGCCGGGTCGCTCTCGCCGATGTCGTCGAACAGCTGCCCCTCGTCCGCGACCCGGGGTACTGGCACCGCCTCTACACGCTGCTGTCCGGGGCCGCCGCCGACCCCGAGGTCCGTGCGGCGCTCGCAGGGCTGCCCGTCCCCCTCGCGGACGGCCGGGTCGTGCACGGCGTCCGCGGGGTGGTGCTTCCGGTAGGACCCGCGGAGCTGGGGCGGGCACTCGGCGTTCTCGGCGCCCGGGCCGTGCACCCGCAGGCGGCGCACCCGTTGCTGGAACGGCTCGGCGCGCAGCCGGTCGGTCCGCGTTCCGCCCTCGACCTGCCCGAGATCCGCGCCGTCGCCACCGGGGACCACGAGGACTTCGCGTTCCTTCCCCGGCAGGACCCGCTCGGCTGGGGGACCGCACCGGAGCTTCCGGGCGTCACCCCGGACCCGGATCCCGGCCCAGACCTGCACCCGGTGGAGGCCGTGCTCACCGTCGTCGCTGCCGCAGTGGCCGACGGCACGTTGCGTCCGGGGGACCTCGACTGGCTCGGTGACCTCGTGCTCACTGACGAGGCGGGGCAGGACACGCCGGGGGCCGTCCTGGCGCTGCCGGGTTCGGCCGCCTCCCGGTTGTTCCATCCCGAGGACATCGGGGTGGTCGCGACCGATTTGGTGACCCGTTGGGGGCCGGCCGTCCTGCGGGCGGTCGGGGTGCTCGACGGTCTGGAGGCGGTCCGGGTCACCGAAGCCGAACTCGGCGGGGAACCACCCGAGCCGTTGGCCGCGCTCGACCCCGACGACTGGTACGGGTGGGTGAAGGACGTCACCGGCCCCGGCTCTGGATCCGACGGTTCGGGCCCCGACGGTTCGGGCCCCGACGGTTCCGGGCTCGATGTGGCCGTCGCTGCGGAACTGTTCGTCGTCCGCGATCTCGACGCGGTGCGTGAGGACGCCTGGCCCGAGGTGCTCACCTTGCTCGCCGCCGACCCCCAGCTGCGGGCCGCGGTGATCCGGCCGGTTCGGCTCACCGCGCACGGCCCCTCCGGGACGGTGACCGCGGACGTTCCCTCGCCGACCGGGTGGTGGCTGCGGCGGCGGCTGGCCTCCGGGCGGGTCTGGGCCGACCCCGACGCCGATCCCGAACTGGCCCGGCTCCTCCCGTCGGCTCCCGAACTGCTCGCCGGGGCCGACCCCGGATTGCGGGCCGCCCTCGGTGCGGTCGCCGCGGTCGCCGACCTCGACGCCACGGGGGCGGCGACCGTCCTGGACCGGCTCGCCGACCCCGAGATACGGGTTGACGCGGCGACCCTGATCCGGGTGTGGGCGGGGCTGGCCCGGCTCGCCCTCTCCCACCCGGAACTCACCGGCCGCCCCGCGCCGCAGCGGGTCCGGGTACTCGACGGGGCAGGCAGCACCGTCGTCGAGGCCCGGGACGCCGTCGTCGTCGACGCGCCCGCCTGGTTGCAGCGCCCCGACCTGGGAGCGCCGGTGCTCGTCGCCGGGGCCGCCGAGGCCGATGCCCTCGCCGACCTCCTCGATCTGCCCCTGGCCAGGGAACTCGCCGATGGGGCGGTCAGCGGGGACGCGGCGGTACCCGACCCCGTCCCAGCGGCCTTTCCGGGCGCCGGTGCCGCCCCGGATACGGGTGAGGGCCGGGGAAGTCCGGGGACGCCGGTGCCGGTGCCCGCAGAGGTCCGCACTCTGCTCCCGGATGCA
>JARRQM010000384.1:0-2824 GCA_037381765.1 Kineosporiaceae bacterium | reverse complement strand
GGGCCGGGCAGACCGGGGCGGGGCAGCCTGCATCAGGCCAATCCGGTGGTGCGACCTTCCCTCTTGGCCCGGGCGTTCCAGTCCCGCATCCGCTGCGGGTAGCCGACGAGTTGCACGTCGTACAGAGGAACGTGGAGGTCCTGGGCGAGCGCGTCAAGGGTCGAGCGATCGCCGATACGCCGCCGGGTCCATTCCCCGGTGGCGGCGATGAGCAGCACTGTCGGCGGGGTCACGCTGGTGGCGGGTTCGATGAAAGCCTCCACCCCGGTCCGCGAACGCACGAAATCCTGCAGATGACGCTGCGCGTCGGACAGCTGCTGGCGATGCTCCTGCCGTTGCGCCGCTGCGGCCTTCCGCCGCCCGAACCAACCCATTGCAACCTCCCCGGACTCCTGGCCATCATCCCGAAGACGCCCGGGGCCGTCCACGCGTGCCCGCAGCACCCCGCCCCACGCCGCACTGCCCCGTCCCACGCCTCGCTGCCCCGCCAGACGCCGCACCGCACCGCCTCGTGCCGCCCGTTCCAGCCGTCCGGGCTTCCCCTCCCGCGCCGGCCGGGTTCCCCGTTTGTCCCGGCGTGTCGGGACACCGGCGACGCACCGGGAGCACCCGATGTGAGCCCGGGACCCGGTGGTGCGAAGATGACAGGCGGACGATCGGGAGCCGGGGGCGGGTGCCTGCAAGGCCCGGCCGCCCCGGGGGTGACGAGCTGACCCCGGTGGGACTCGCCCAGGGTCGTCCGGAGCGTGTCGTCTACCCGAGGGAGTACCGGTGTCCGACCCGACCAGTGACCACGGCCATGACCTGGTGGTCCTCGGGGGTGGCAGCGGTGGCTACGCCGCAGCCCTGCGGGCGGCGCAGCTTGGCCTGTCCGTCGCCTTGATCGAACGGGACAAGCTGGGCGGCACCTGCCTGCACCGGGGATGTATCCCCACCAAGGCCCTGCTGCACTCCGCCGAGGTCGCCGACTCCGCCCGGGAGAGCGAGAAGTTCGGGGTGCGCGCGTCGTTCGAGTCGATCGACATGGAGGGCGTGCACGCGTACAAGAACGGGGTCGTCGCCCGGCTGCACAAGGGCCTGCAGGGCTTGGTCAGCGGGCGCGGGATCACCTACGTACCGGCCGAGGGACGGCTCGTCGCGCCGGACACGGTGCAGGCCGGGGGCGCCCGCTACACCGGGCGGGCGGTCGTGCTCGCCACCGGGTCGCAGCCGCGCAGCCTGCCGGGTCTGCAGATCGGCGGCCGGATCATCACCAGCGACCAGGCCCTCAACCTTCCGCAGGTCCCACGCAGCGCGATCATCCTCGGCGGCGGGGTGATCGGGGTGGAGTTCGCCAGTGTGTGGACCTCTTTCGGCGCCAATGTGACCGTCATCGAAGCGTTGCCACATCTCGTGCCGAACGAGGACAAGGCGTGCTCGAAAGCCCTGGAGCGGGCGTTCCGGCGGCGCCGGATCGGGTTCCGTACCGGCACCCGGTTCGCCTCGGCCACGCAGACCGCGGACGGGGTCACCGTCACCCTGGAGTCCGGTGACACGCTCAGCGCCGAGGTGCTCCTCGTCGCGGTGGGGCGCGGGCCGAACGCCACCGGCTTCGGATTCGAGGAGGCCGGGGTGGCCATGGACCGCGGTTTCGTGCTCGCCGACGAACGGCAGCGAACGAACCTGCCCGGGGTGTACGCGGTCGGTGACATCGTGCCCGGCCTGCAACTCGCGCACCGCGGGTTCGCCCAGGGGATTTTCGTCGCCGAAGAGGTCGCCGGGCTCGCCCCGGCGCCGGTCGTGGAGTCGGGGATCCCCCGGGTCACCTACTGCGAACCGGAGGTGGCCTCGGTGGGGATCACCGAGGCGCAGGCCCGCGAACGGTTCGGGGCGGACGGCGTCGACACCGTCGAGTACAACCTCGGCGGCAACGGCAAGAGTCAGATTCTCGGCACCGCGGGTTTCGTCAAGCTCGTCCGGCAGCGTTCCGGCCCGGTCGTCGGCGTCCACATGGTGGGGTCCCGGGTCGGCGAGCTGATCGGCGAGAGCCAGCTCATCGTCAACTGGGAGGCCTACCCCGAAGAGGTCGCCCAGCTGGTGCACGCTCATCCAACACAGAATGAGGCCTTGGGCGAGGCGCACCTGGCCCTGGCCGGTAAGGCCCTGCACGCCCACGCCTGACCCGTCCGTCCGGCCGGCGGGTGACCCCGGCCACCGCACCGTCTCCCTGCACAGCCCGTTCCGAAAGTCCCGGCCCCGGCCGCGGCGACGACGAAGGAGAGCCCGGCTCATGTCGGAATCCGTCCAGATGCCGGCCCTGGGTGAGAGCGTCACCGAGGGCACCGTGACCCGCTGGCTCAAGCAGGTCGGCGAACGGATCGAGGTGGACGAACCGCTGCTGGAGGTCTCCACCGACAAGGTCGACACCGAGATCCCCTCTCCCCTCACCGGCGTGATCGAGAAGATCCTCGTCTCCGAAGACGAAACCGTCCCCGTCGGCGCCGACCTCGCCGTCATCGGCACCAGCACCCCCGCAACCGCAACCACCTCCGGCGCCCCCGCAACCACCGGCGCCCCCGCACACGCCGCCCCCGCGCCCACCCGCAGCGCTCCCCCGTCCCCGGCCCCGGCAGCGGCCCCGCCGCCGTCCGCACCGGCCTTCCCCGGCGGGATCCCCGCGTCCTCTTCCGCCCCCACCCCCCTGACGCCGGCAGCGCCGTCGGCGTCGTCGGTCCCGACGGGGCGGTCCGTTCCCGCGTCGGCCCCCGTTCCTGCCACCGGGGAAGAGGGGAACCGGGTGCGTATGCCGGCCTTGGGTGAGAGCGTCACCGAGGGCACCGTGACC
>JARRQM010000383.1:0-2829 GCA_037381765.1 Kineosporiaceae bacterium | reverse complement strand
CAGGACCGGTACGACAGGTGCCCTGACCTCGGCGGCCCCCGCCGGTATGTCCGTGGCCCGGCTACGCCCGGACGACGGCCCCGAACTCATCGCCGTCGACCAGTGGGCTTTCGGCGGCACCGAAGAGGACAACGCCAGTGACGAACTGGCCGCACTCGACTGGGACCGGACCACCGGGATGTGGCGGGACGGGACGGACGGGACACCCCGGCGCCTCGTCGGGGCCGCGGTCGCCCTGCCCGTCGACCTCCCGGTCCCCGGCGGTGCTGTCCCCTGCGCCGGGGTGACCTGGGTCGGGGTGCACCCCCAGTTCCGGCGGCGCGGCATCCTCCGGGCGCTGATGTCGGACCAGCTGCACGACATCCACCGCCGGGGCCGGGAACCGGTGGCCGCCCTGTTCGCCGCCGAAGAGGCGATCTACGGCCGGTTCGGCTACGGCGTCGCGACCCGGGCCCTGCGGTTGACCGTGCCGCGCGGAGCCGAACTGCGGAAGGTGGCCGGGGCCGACGGCATCGAGGTGGCGCTGGAACGGGTCGACGCCGACCGGCACACCGACCTGATCGGCGACTGCCACGACCGGGTGTCCCGTTCCCGCCCCGGGATGGTTCGGCGGACCTCCCCGCAACTGCGCAAGCTCGCTCTGGCTGACCGGCCGCGGGATCGCCGCGACGCCGAATCGCTCCGGGTGGCCCTGGCTGTCGACGCAGGGACGGACCCCGGAACCGGCCCCCTGCGCGGCTATGCCCTGTTCCGGCGCAAAGCGGCCTGGACCCGGCACGTCCCCGACGGCACCGTGCAGGTCGGCGAGTTCGTCGCCGACGATGCGGCAACGGCCCGGGCGCTGTGGGGCGTCCTCACCGACCTCGACCTCACCGCGCGGGTGGAGACCGGCCCGCAACCGGTCGACGACCCGTTACTGCACCTGCTCATCAACGTGCGGGCGGCGAGCCCGCGGCTCGTCGACGGCCTGTGGGTGCGGCTCGTCGACGTTCCCGCCGCCCTGGCCGGGCGACGGTACGCGGCTGAGGTCGACACCGTCCTCAGCGTCGAGGACCCTGTCTGTCCGTGGAACCGCGGGAACTGGCGGCTGCGGGGCGGCCCCGACGGGGCCGAATGCACCCCGACCGAGGACCCGCCGGACCTCGACGTCGGGGTCGGTGAACTCGGCTCGGCCTACCTCGGGGGGATCGGCCTCGCCGAGCTGGCCGCGGCCGGGCGGATCACCGAACGCACACCGGGATCCGCCGCCGCGGCCGGCATCGCCTTCGGCTGGCCGGTCGCCCCGCACAGCAGCTGGCAGTTCGGAGCGCACCGGTCCGGTCCGATCAGAACCGGACCCGCAGAACCGGTCCGATCAGAACCGGTCCGATCAGAATAGGACCCGCAGAACCGGACCGAACCAGCTATCCGGGCCGGACCGGACCAACCACCCGAGCCGCCCCGGGACGGGTCACTCCGGCAGCGGCGGAAGGTCCCCGGTCGTCTCGTAGCCGGCGAGCTGATCGATCCGCCGCTGGTGCCGGGCGTCACCGCTGAACGGTTCGGCGAGGAAGGCCTCGACCAGCGCGGTCGCCTCGTCCTGGCTGTGCATCCGGGCGCCGACGGCGACGACATTGGCGTCGTTGTGCTGCCGGGCGAGGGTCGCCGTCTGGGCGCTCCAGGCCAGCGCCGCACGCACCCCCGCCACCTTGTTCGCGGAGATCTGTTCGCCGTTGCCCGACCCGCCGATGACGATCCCGAGGCTGCCCGGGTCCGCGACCACCGCCTGGCCGGCCCGCAGGCAGAACGGTGGGTAGTCGTCGGCGGCGTCGTAGCGGGCCGGTCCGTGGTCGACGACCTCGTGACCAGCCGCCGTGAGATAGGCCACCAGATGCTCTTTGAGCTCGAAACCGGCGTGGTCACAGCCGAGATGTACGCGCATGGCCGCAGTCTCGCAGCAGGACGACCCCGGCTGCTCCCCCGACGCGGGTGGATCGGTGGGGGGGCCGACCGTTCCCCGACCACAAGTGCGAGGATCGACGGCGGCCCCCGGAACGCCCCGGACCGAAGGCGCATCACCTGTTGCCCTGCGAGGAGACCCCGTGCCCGGCACCAACCTGACCCGCGCGGAGGCGGCCACCCGGGCCGCCCTGCTCCGGGTCGACCGCTACGACGTCGCGCTGGCCCTGCCCGCCGACGCCGACACCTTCGCCTCGACCAGTACTGTGCGCTTCACCTGCGCCGAACCGGGAACGTCGAGTTTCATCGACCTCATCGCCCCCCAGGTGCACCGGGTCCGGTTGAACGGACGGGACCTCGACCCCGCCGAGGTGGTCTCCGAGGGCCGAATCGCCCTACCCGACCTCGCCGCGGACAACGAACTCACCGTCGTCGCCGAAGCCGCCTACATGCAGACCGGGGAGGGACTGCACCGGTTCGTCGACCCGGTGGACCAGGAGGTGTACCTCTACTCCCAGTTCGAGGTCGCCGACGCCCGCCGGGTGTTCGCCTGTTTCGACCAGCCCGACCTGAAGGCAACCTTCGCGTTCACCGTCACCGCGCCGCGGCACTGGCAGGTCGTCTCGGTCTCCCCCACCCCCGCCCCGGCACCGGCCGGTGAGGGCACGGCCACCTGGCGGTTCCCGGCGACCCCGCGACTGTCCAGTTACGTCACGGCGATCGTGGCCGGGCCGTACCACCGCGTCGACGCGGAACTGACCAGCAGGGACGGGCGGACGATCCCGCTCGGTGTGTTCTGCCGGGCGTCACTGGCCGAGCACCTCGACGCGGACAACGTCCTCGACGTCACCCGCAGCGGGTTCGCCCACTACGAGGAGCTGTTCGACCTCG
>JARRQM010000382.1:0-3273 GCA_037381765.1 Kineosporiaceae bacterium | reverse complement strand
CGGTGAGGGCCGGACGCTCAAGAAGCTGCAGGGCCTGGCGGCGCAGGTGAATGCCCTGGAGGACGACTTCGTCGACCTGAGCGACGCCCAGCTGCGTGAGGAGACCGACCGGTTCAAGTCCCGGCTGGAGGAGGGGGAGACCCTCGACGACCTGCTCCCGGAGGCGTTCGCCGTGGTCCGGGAGGCTGCGAAGCGGACCCTCGGGCAGCGGCACTTCGACGTGCAGCTGATGGGCGGCGCCGCATTGCACCTCGGCAACATCGCGGAGATGCGTACCGGTGAGGGCAAGACCCTGGTCGCCACGTTGCCCGCCTACCTGAACGCGTTGGCCGGTCGTGGCGTGCACGTGATCACCGTGAACGACTATCTGGCCTCATACCAGTCCGAGTTGATGGGGCGGGTGCACCGGTTCCTCGGGCCTGGTCCGCCGACGAGCTGGTGCAGCGCGGACATTTCTTCGCGGTCGTCGACGAGGTCGACTCGATCCTCATCGACGAGGCCCGCACCCCGTTGATCATTTCCGGACCGGCTGATCAGCCGACCAAGTGGTACACCGAGTTCGCCAAGATCGTCACCCGGTTGCGGGCCGACCGCGACTACGAGGTGGATGAGAAGAAGCGCACCGTCGGCATCCTCGAACCGGGGATCGAACGGGTCGAGGACTACCTCGGGATCGAGAACCTCTACGAGAGTGTGAACACCCCGCTGGTCGGCTTCCTCACCAACGCGGTGAAGGCGAAGGAACTGTTCAAGAAGGACAAGGACTACGTCGTCATCGACGGTGAGGTGCTCATCGTCGATGAGCACACCGGGCGCCTGCTCGCCGGCCGCCGCTACAACGAGGGCATGCACCAGGCGATCGAGGCCAAGGAAGGGGTGACGATTCAGAGCGAGAACCAGACGCTGGCGACGATCACCTTGCAGAACTACTTCCGGATGTACGAGAAATTGTCCGGGATGACCGGTACCGCCCAGACCGAGGCGGCCGAGCTGATGAGCATCTACAAGCTCGGGGTGGTGACTATCCCGACGAACCGGCCGATGGTCCGTGCGGACCAGCAGGACCTCATCTACAAGAACGAGGTCGCCAAGTTCGATGCCGTCGTCGATGACATCGCCGAGCGGCACGAGGAGGGGCAGCCGGTACTCGTCGGCACGGTGAGCGTGGAGAAGAGCGAGTACCTGTCGAACCTTCTGTCGAAGAAGGGCATCCGGCACGAGGTGCTGAACGCGAAACATCACGCCCGGGAGGCGTCGATCGTCGCGCAGGCCGGCCGGAAGGACGCGGTCACGGTGGCGACGAACATGGCCGGTCGCGGAACCGACATCATGCTGGGCGGGAATGCCGAGTTCATGGCCGTCGCCGCGATGAAGGAGCGGGGCCTGGACCCGGTCGAGACCGCGGAGGAGTACGAGGCGGCCTGGCCGGACGAGCTGAAGTCGGCCCAGGAGGCGGTCGCCGCCGAGCACGACGAGGTGATCGAACTCGGCGGGCTCTACGTGCTCGGCACCGAACGGCATGAGTCCCGGCGTATCGATAACCAGCTGCGCGGGCGGTCCGGCCGTCAGGGCGACCCCGGGGAGAGCCGGTTCTACCTGTCCCTCACCGATGACCTGATGCGGTTGTTCAACTCCGGGATCGTCGAGTCCGTGCTCAATGCGGCGAAGATCCCCGACGACCTGCCGATCGAGAACCGGATGGTCACCAAGGCCATCGCGAGCGCCCAGGGGCAGGTCGAGGCCCGTAACTTCGAGATCCGGAAGAACGTCCTCAAGTACGACGACGTGCTCAACCGGCAGCGCGAGGTGATCTACGCGGAGCGGCGGCGCGTCCTCGAAGGGGCCGATCTCGCCGATCAGGTGCGCCACTTCACCGATGACGTGGTCCGGGCCTATGTGGTCGCCGCGACCGCCGACGGCTACGCCGAGGACTGGGATCTCGACCAGCTGTGGACGGCGATGCGGACCCTCTACCCGGTGAGTATCACCGTCGAGGATCTCGAAGAGGAAGCTGGCGGGCGCTCCTCGGTTTCCCAGGACATGCTCATCGCCGAGCTCACCTCCGACGCCCACATCGCCTACGACAAGCGCGAGACCGAGATCGGCGAGAAGACCATGCGCGAGCTGGAACGCCGGGTCGTCCTGTCCGTGCTCGACCGGAAGTGGCGCGAGCACCTCTACGAGATGGACTACCTCCAGGAGGGCATCGGGCTGCGGGCCATGGCCCAACGCGACCCGCTCGTGGAGTACCAGCGTGAAGGCTTCCAGCTGTTCCAGGCGATGACCGAGGGGATCAAGGAGGAATCCCTCGGATACCTGTTCCATGTCGAGGTCGAGCAGCCCGAGGAGCCCGGGGTGGACGGTGGCGATGTCGTCGTCGCCAAGGGGCTGGTCACCCCGAACCGGTCGGGCCAGCTGCAGTTCAGCGCCCCGAGTGTGGACGGGGACGCCGAGGTGCAGACCCGGGAGGAGACGGTCGAATCCGCCGACGGCGGGGACGGCGAGAGGTCGGGGTCCCGCGGTGAGCCGGCGCCGCGCGTCGGGTCCGGCAGCAAACGCGCCCGGCGCCGGGCCTCCCGCAAACGCAACCGCTGATCGGGTTCACCGGCAGGTTCCTGCGCCGCTTCCGCGCACCCGACTCCTCCCGCGGGTCTTCCCGGGGCCGGACCGGGACCCGAACCCGGACCCGGGATGTCACCCGATCTCCAGGGCGGTGACCCGCCACCGGCCGCCCAGGGGCTCGGTGCGCAGCGCCACCGCCCGCACCCGGGTTCCGATGGCCACGGTTACCGCGGACTCGACATGGCCGTCGTCCGGGGCACTGCTGCGGACGGACAGCACCCGGGCCCCGGGAAATCCCGGGCGCCGGTCCGGAACCTGGCCCCCGGAGGTTTCCAGGGCCAGCTGCCGGCGCAACGTGCTGCGCACGTCGTCGGTGCACCATCGGACGAGCTGGCCGCTCGGTCGCACCCCAGCGGTGACCTCGAATGCGGCGAGCACGAACCCGGAAACCCATCGCCGGTGCTCCGGACCCGGTGGCTCCGGTTCCGGACCGGGCGGTTCCGGTTCCGGTTCCGGACCCGATGGCGGTCCGGTCCTCGCCGCGGTACGGGAACCGGGTGGTGCGGTGCGGTCCGGTCCGGGACCCGCATCCGGGACCGGGAGTCGCCGTAGCGTCGGGACCGCGGCCGGTACTCCGACGGATGTCCGCACCGGTGTCTGCGTCGATGTCCGCACCGGTGCCTGCGCGGACGTCCGCACCGGTGCTCCCAG
>JARRQM010000381.1:0-2869 GCA_037381765.1 Kineosporiaceae bacterium | reverse complement strand
GGGTCGCGGCGATGCTCGATGACTTCGCTGTCCACGGCGCGGTGCTGCGCCGCTACGGCCGGTCGGTGGACAAGGTCACGGGGACGGACGCCGAGGTGATCGCCCGGTTCCAGGAGCAACTACAGGCCGACGGCAGGGCCGCCTCGACGGTTCGCACCTACGGGACGCTGGCCGGTGAGTTCGTCGCGTTCGTGAGCACTCGTGGCGGGCTGGCCCGTCTCGACGCCGACGTGGTCGCGGCGTTCGTCGCCACGCTGAGCGGGTACCAGGTCAAGACGGTCGAGCAGAAGCTGTGCGCGGTGCGTTCCTTCGTCAGGTTCGCCTCCGCCGACGGGCTGGTCGATGCCGCCGTCTTGGACGCGGTCCCGCCGGTGCGCTCGAGCAAGCAGACCCGGATTCCCTCGGTGTGGGACCCCGGTGACGTGGACCGGATCCTGGAGGCGGTCGACCGGGCCAACCCGTGCGGGAAACGCGACTACGCGATCATCCTGCTGGTCGCCAGGCTCGGGCTGCGCGGCGTCGACGTCAAACGGCTGGAGTTCGCCGACTTCGACTGGCCGGGCAACCGGCTGAGCCTGGTCCAGGCCAAGACCGGTCGCCGCGTGCAGTTGCCGCTGCTGAAAGAGGTCGGCTGGGCGGTGATCGACTACGTCCGGCACGGTCGACCGGCCTGCGACTGCCCGCAGGTGTTCGTCCGGCACACCGCCCCGATCGGTCCGTTCTCCGACCAGGACCACCTGCATCAGATCCTGGTCAAGCACGCCAGGGTGGCGCACGTGGCGGTCGGGGAGCACCGCCGCCACGGCATGCACTCGCTGCGGCATTCGCTGGCGACCCGGCTGATGGAAAGCGGGACGCCGGTCGAGCAGATCGCCGACATCCTCGGCCACCAGTCGGTCACCTCGACCGGGGTGTACTTGAAGTCGTCCCTGGGCCTGCTGGCCGCCTGCGCCCTGGACCCGGACGCGCCAGGGCGGGAGGCGTCGCGATGACCTCCCAAAGGTTCACCCTGACCGAAGCGATCACCGCCCTGGTCACCGAGAAACGCGCCGTTGGCTTCAAGTACGTCACCGAGGAACGGGTGCTGACCCGGTACGCCGTCTTCTGCCGCACCGAGTTCGGCGAACTGGATGCGCCCACCCAGGCCTCGGTCGAGGCGTGGATCGCGGCCGCACACAGGCGTGGGGTCGCCCCGGCGACCGTGCAGGCCCTGGTCGCACCGGTGCGGGAGTTGGCCCGTTGGCTCGGCCGACGGGGCATACCGGCCTACATCCTGCCGGACGGGACGTTACCCAAGCCGGCCCGTTACGTCCCGCGCATCTTCACCGACTCCGAACTGGCGGCCCTGTTCTCCCGGACCGACCGTTGCCACTACGACTCGCAGGTCCCGTTGCGGCACCTGGTCATGCCGGTGCTGTTCCGCACGATCTACGCCTGCGGCCTGCGCGCCTCCGAGGCCCGTCTGCTGCGCACCGACGACGTCGACACCCGCGCCGGCGTCCTGCGCATCCGCGACGCCAAGGGCGGCAAGGACCAGCAGATCCCCGTCAGCGAACCGCTGCGAGCCAGGCTCGCCGACTACGCCCACGTGTCCGGACGCCGCGGCAGGGACTGGTTCTTCCCCGGCCGAGCCGGACAACCCTTGACGTTGGGGAACGTCGAGAAGAACTTCCGCAGGTTCCTCTGGCAGGCCCGGATCCCCCACGGCGGCCGCGGCCATGGCCCCCGTGTCCACGACCTGCGCCACACGTTCGTGGTCAACAACCTGCGCTTGTGGTTCGCCAATGGCCAGGACGTCGGCGCCCTGCTGCCGGTCCTGCAGGCCTACCTGGGTCATTCCTCGATCGCCGACACCGCCTACTACCTGCGGTTGACCGCCGAGTCCTACCCCGACATCACCGCCCGGATCCAGCACGTTCTTGGCGACGTCGTCCCGCCCCCGACGGCCGACATCACCGGCGGGCCGCGCCATGGCCACTGACTTCGCGGTCTACCTGCACCGCTTCCTCACCACGCACCTGGCCGGACTACGCGGCTGCTCCCCCCACACCATCGCCTCCTACCGGGACACGTTCAAACTCCTGATCGTCTATTACCGTGACGAGCAGTCCGTCCCACCGGACAAGCTCACCCTCGACCGCATCGACGCCGCCGCCATCACCGGATTCCTGGACTGGCTGCAGGCCAGCCGGCGAAACAGCGTCTCGACCCGCAACCAGCGCCTGGCCGCGATCAGCTCGTTCTACCGGTGGATGCAGTCCCAAGACCCCACCCGGATGGCCCGCTGCCAGGACATCCTCGCCATCCCCGCCAAGCGGGCACCCCAACCGGGCGTCAACCACCTGACCGTCGAGCAGACCCGCCGCCTGCTCGCCCAACCCGACCGCTCCACCCGGCGAGGCCGCCGCGACGCGACCCTGCTCGCCGTCCTCTACGACACCGCAGCCCGAGTTCAGGAACTGGTCGACCTCACCGTCCGCGACATCCGCCTCGAACCACCCGCGCTGGCCTGTCTGACCGGCAAAGGCCGAAAGACCCGACACGTCCCTCACACCGACAACACGGTGAACCTCCTGGCCGCCTACCTGCCCGAACACCGACTCGACAGAAGCGGCCCCGAAGATCACCCGCTGTTCTTCAACCAGCGCCGATGCAAGCTCAGCCGCGGCGGGATCGCCTGGCTCATCGGCAAGTACCAGACCAAGACCGGCGATCCGACGCTCATCGACGCCGACCTTACCCCGCACACCATCCGTCACAGCAGGGCCATGCACCTCTACGACGCCGGTGTCCCACTGCCCTACATCCGCGACATCCTCGGACACATCGAACTATCCACGACCGAGATCTACGCCCGCGCCTCGACCGA
>JARRQM010000380.1:0-2908 GCA_037381765.1 Kineosporiaceae bacterium | reverse complement strand
GTCACCGTTGAAGGTCTTTGTCGGAAAATCATGGGCCCTAGGTCCTTGCGGAACGCATGCAGATATCGAAACGGTATCGGGGTGAGTTCTCCGGGTACCCGCAGCCGACACCGGACCACCCCGCCAGGGGACGGTCCCGTGTCCGGAGCTCCCCCGCGCACGGCCGCCGACGATATTGATGAGCCGTTGCCCTTCGGGGTGCTCCTCGCTCCCGACCGGTACGCGCATCCCCTTCCCCAGCGCGTCCGGGACGACAGCCCCGCCGGGCGCTCCCCGCGACGCGACCCGCGCGGCCCCGGACGTTCCGGAAGCCGTGACTCCGCCTCCCCCGCCGGGCACTCCGGTTCCCGCCGCCGTGACCCGCGGTCCGGTTCCTCGGTTCCGATGCACGGCCCCGTCACCTCCGAACTCAGCGACACCGCCGTACCGCGCCGGGCCCGACTGGCCCCGGAATCCATGGACGGCGCGGCGGTCCCCGACCTGTTTGCCCCGACCCATCCGATCCGGGCGCAGCGCAGCTACTCCCCGGTATCCCAGCCTGGCGGTCTGCCGCTGAACCGGATCGGCGGCAGCACCGAGAACCAGGAGTGGTTCACCCCCGGCGGCGGGCAGACCGCCGAGCAGCGTGCCGTCGGTACGGAAAGCGGCCAAAGCGGCCAGAGTGGCCAGAGCAGCCAGAGCGGCGAGAATCCGACCGGTAGTTACCCCCGCCGCCGCGACCTGCGCCGCAAGGGGGCGACCGGGTCGCTACCCCGCCAGGACGCCGCTCCGGCGCAGGACCCGGTCCCCGGCGCCTCCTTCGTCCGGGATGCCGGTGCCGGTACCGATGCCGACGAGACCGACCCCTCCTTCCCGCGTCGGCGCGACCTGCGCCAGCCCGCGCCCAGCGAGGGGAAACGGGAACGCAACTCCTCGGTGACCGCCAACGTGGCCCGGGCCGCGGTGCTCACCATGCTCGTCGGTGCCGGCTACGTCGCGGTGAGCGGACCGCCGGTCGAGGTCGCCGGCTTCAACGGTGGCACCGACCTGTTCGCCCGCTCCGGCAGCGGCGACGGCAAGGCCGCGGCTGACGCGATCGCGTACACCAGTGACCCGGACGGCTACCTCGCCGCAACCGGCTGGGACGTCCGCGACGAACTGCGCGAGGCCAAAGAGGCCGGCGAGAAGGTTGACGCCGCCCGCGCCGAGGCGGCGCGTCAGGCAGCCGCGAAAGCAGCCGCGGAACGTGCCGCAGCCAAGGCCCGCGAGGAGGAACGGCTCCGGGCCATGCGTGACGCCCAGCGCAACCCCAAGGCCGTGGCCCGGATCCTCGCCGCCGACCGGGGCTGGACCGGGGAACAGTTCACCTGCTTGGACCTGCTCTGGACCCGGGAGAGCAACTGGAACTACCGCGCGACGAACCCGTCCTCCGGGGCCTACGGCATCCCGCAGTCCCTCCCCGGGACCAAGATGGCGTCGGTCGGTTCCGACTGGCGGACCAACCCGGTCACCCAGATCACCTGGGGGCTCGACTACATCAAGGGCCGGTACGGCACCCCGTGCGGGGCTTGGGCGCACAGCCAGAGCACCGGCTGGTACTGAGCCGTCGCGCCGACGAGCTTGTCCGCCGGCACCGTTCCCGGCACGCAGCCGCGTCGCTGGCCCGCACCTGCCGAACCGGCGTCGACCCAGCGGCACCGAACCGGCGAACCTGCGTTGACCGTTGCGCCGGTATCGAACCGACGGGCCTCGGGCAGACGGCGGCAGCCCGGCGGCCACCCCCGGTAGGCGCGCTACCGCGCCCCGGAAGGCGTCCGGCCGCGCGTCCCCTGCTCAGCCGGGGATGGCGTACACCGGGGTGACGATCGCCCGGGCGAGGGTGTGGAAGGCGAGATTGAACCCGACCGCGGCCGGGGTGGTTGTCGCGGTGATGTCGAGCTGGTCGACGTCGATCGCGTGTACGACGAAGAAGTACCGGTGCAGACGGTCACCGGGCGGCGGGGCGGCCCCGCCGTAGGCCGCGGCCCCGAAGTCGTTGCGGATGTGGAAGGCCCCGGCCGGGAGGGCACCGCCACCCTCCGCCCCGGCGCCTCGGGGCAGCGCCGTGGTCTGTGGGGTGAGCCCGACGAGCACCCAGTGCCAGAACCCGCTCGGGATCGGGGCGTCGGGGTCGAAGCAAGTGACGACGAACCCCCGGGTGTTTTCCGGGAAGTCCGACCAGGTGAGGTGCGGGGACGTGTTCCCGCCCGCGAAGGCGAAGTCGTCGGCGAGCGGGACGCCGTCGGACATGTCGTCGCTGCGGACGTGGAACGAACCGGCCCGGGGAAGTAAGGGATACGGGTCGGGGGTGACGGGGCGATCCAGGGACACGATGCTCTCCTCAAGGCAAGGGGCTGAGCCGTCCCTAATCCTTGCGCACCGACCGGTCCCGCGGCGATCTTCGCGGGTCCCGGTTCGGCCGGGACGTCCCGGAGGCCGAGCGCCGGGGGAACCGTCCCGGAGACGTCACCGGGGCGTGTGCCGGAATCGGGATCGCGGACCCCCGGGCCCGTGCCGGCGGCCGACCCCGGTACGGATCCCGCGGACGTCTCCGTCCCGCCCCGAGCACCGGAGGCGGCCCGGGTCCGGGTACTGACCAGGCTCGTCACCGTGGTGACCGCGAGCACTCCGAGGACGACGACGAGGGAGTCGAGCGCGGAGATCTCCGGACCCCAATGCACCGGCCGTCCCCCGTTGACGAACGGCAACTCGTTCTCGTGCAGCGCTTCGAGGACCAGCTTGACCGCGATGAACGCGAGCACGAGGGACAGTCCCCGGCCGAGGTGGACGAGCCGTCCCAGTAACCCGCCGACGAGGAAGTACAACTGGCGCAGCCCCATCAGGGCGAACGCGTTGGCGGAGATGACGAGGAACGGTTCCTGGGTGAGAC
>JARRQM010000379.1:0-2909 GCA_037381765.1 Kineosporiaceae bacterium | reverse complement strand
CCCGCGCCTGCCCGAGGTCGAAGCCGCCGCGGCCGGGGTGGGGCCGGGGGAGCGGGTGCTGGCCTGGGCGCCGATCGCCGGTGGCGGGGTCGCCGTCGCCGTCCCGGACGGCCTGCGGGCCACCGCACCCGGGTTCGCCGGGGCGGGGCAGCCCGGGTCCGGGACGGTCGCATCGGGGCAGCCGGAGCCGGGAACGGCCGCATCAGGAACGGCCGCATCGGCGGTGGCCGGGCCGGGGTCGGAGGGCGGGGCGGTGCCCCGCCCGTGGACCGACGTCGACCGTGTCGCCTGGGATGCCGCGTCGGGGACACTGGCCGTGTGGTGGGTCGGCGCGCGCCATCCGTTCCCGCTGGAACTGGCCGCTCCCGGCCGGCTACCGGCGGTGGTGCGGGAACGGGTCGAGTCGTCCGTGGTGATCTCCCAGGAACTGGAGCCGGAGGGCGGCGGTCGGGTCGTCGTCGCCGTGCGCCGTGCCGCGGACGGGACGCTGAGCCTCCAGGTGGTTGCCGGACCCGGGGTTCGGCTGGACGACCCGGGGGTCGCCGGACAGGTCGCTGCGATACGGGCCGCGCTGGCCGAGGACGCCGGGCTGCCACCGGACCGCGAGTAGCGCTCCCACCAGGGGCGTTCCCGTTCGATGCCGGCCGGCGCCGGTTCCGGGTCGGTTCCGGGCCGGATGCCCCGGAAAGGGGATGCGGCGGTCCCCCGAGGCTTTGGTAGAGTCGCCAGCGTCGATCCCGCGTAGCTCAATCGGCAGAGCGTCCGGCTGTTAACCGGCAGGTTACTGGTTCGAGTCCAGTCGCGGGAGCTCAGTGGACCGGGGTGATCCCCCGGGACGGTATGGGACGTTGTCCGTCTCCGTGGCCGGGACGACGATCCGGTGAAGCGGTTCAGCAGTTCTCTCCCCGTGCAGGCCGTCACCGGGAGAAGATCGGTGCGTTCCTGATCGGACCTGCCGGGGTGAAAGATCCCGCACGTTCTTCGCCGATTGACCATCGTGTGAGGCCTGACCGTGAGACTGATCCACACGTCGGACTGGCATCTCGGGCGTGGCCTGCACGGTGCGGACCTGCTGGAGCAGCAGGCCGCCTTCTTGGGGTGGCTGCGGGCCCCAGCGGTCGATCGTGCGGTTGACGCGGTCGTGGTGGCGGGGGATGTGTACGACCGGGCGGTGCCGTCGACGGATGCCGTCCAACTGTTGAACGACACGCTGGTCGGGTTCGCCCGGGACGGGATCCCGGTGGTGCTCACCAGCGGCAACCATGATTCGGCGGTCCGGCTCGGGTTCGGTTCGGGGCTGGTCGAGGCCGCGGGCGTACACGTTCGCACCCGCGTGTCCGATCTGCTGCGGCCGGTCCTGTTCACGGACGAGCACGGTGAGGTCGCCGTGTACGGGCTGCCGTACCTGCTGCCGGACGCCGTGATGCAGGAATTGGCCGCCGAACGCTCCCACCGGTCCGTGATGGCCGTCGCGCTGCAGCGGGTCCGGGAGGACGCTGCGGCGCGGGGCGTCGCTCGGACGGTGGTCGTCGCCCACGCGTTCGTGACCGGGGGCGTGGCCTGCGACTCGGAGCGGGACCTGCGTGTCGGCGGTATCGGTGATGTTCCCGCACCGGTGTTCGACGGCGTCACCTACGTGGCGTTGGGGCATCTGCACGGTCCGCAGAGCATGGCGATCGAGGGCAGTGACACGGTCCTGCGGTACAGCGGGTCGCCGCTGGCGTTCTCGTTCTCGGAGAGGGACCACGTCAAGGCGGTTACCTTGGTCGAGTTCGACGCCACCGGCGTGGCCGGCACCGAACAGTTGCCGGTCCCGGTGCCCCGGCCGCTGCGGGAGGTGCGGGGGCGCCTGGACGACCTGCTCGCCCGGGCCGGTACCGAGCTGGCCGGGTTGGCGGATGCCTGGGTGAAGGTGGTGCTGACCGACCGGGCGCGCCCGGCCTCACCGATGGAACGGCTGCGGGAGGTCTGGCCGCACACCCTGGTGCTCGACTTCGTCCCCGAGGGGGGCCTGGTCGATTCCGGTACTGACCTGCGGCGCCTGGCCGCCACCGTCGACCCGGTGGAGATCTGTGGCCTGTTCGTCGAGTTCGTCGACGCGGGCCCGCCGGGTGACGCCGAGCGCCGTGTCCTGCGCGATGTGGTGGAGACGGTTCAGCAGGCCGAGGTGGGTGCCTGATGCGCCTGCACACCCTGCGGTTGCGGGCCTTCGGGCCGTTCGCCGCCGAGCAGACGATCGACTTCGACCGGCTGACCGCCGGGGGGCTGTTCCTGTTGGAGGGGCCGACCGGCGCCGGCAAGACCACGATCCTGGATGCGATCACCTTCGCCCTCTACGGGGGGCTGTCCAGCGACGTGGCGGACAAGGACCGGCTGCACTCCGACTTCGCCGACCCTGCCGTCGAACCGCAGGTCGTGCTCGACGTGTCGCTGCGCGGGGTCCGTCACCGGATCACTCGGGTCCCCGAACATCAGCGTCCGAGGAAACGCGGTGACGGGTTCACCCGGGAGCCGACCCGCGTGCACCTGGAACGCGGCCAGGACGGGCAGTGGACCAGCCTGTCCTCGAACAAGGCCGAGGTCGCCGAGATCGTGGGCGAGGCCGTCGGCCTGACCCGGGAACAGTTCACCCAGGTGGCGATGCTCCCGCAAGGGGAGTTCGCCCGCTTCCTGCGTTCCGACGACGACGAGCGGCGAATCCTGCTCACCCGGTTGTTCGGTACCGGCCTGTACGACCGGATCACCGCCGAACTGGACCGGCGCCGGGCCGAGGCGACCCGCCACCGTGATGAGGCGCGGGCACGGATCGCCAGCTGCGTGTCCGCCGCCCTGGAGGCCGCCGGCCTGGACGGACAGGACCGGGACGAGTCCCTGGACCTGACCGGCGTCGAACAGCTCGATCGACTGGC
>JARRQM010000378.1:0-3344 GCA_037381765.1 Kineosporiaceae bacterium | reverse complement strand
GTTCCAGCAGCTCCGGTTCCCCCGCGACGGCCAGCGGCCACCGGCCGAAACGGACAGGCGTCCCCGGTCGACAGGACCGCAGCAGACGGTCGCCGAGCCGGTCGTCGAGGAGCCGGACCTCCAACAGGACCCTGTCACGTTCCCCCCTCCCGAGGTCATCGACCTGCTGCGGAGGGCTCAACGCCCACGGGCGCCGGGCAGCGGCGTGCCCGGAAACCACTCCCTCGCCCGGAGACCGGTCAGCTGAGGTCCGACCGGAGGCCGGGGCCCCATCGGCCCAGGCCGGACGCGGATCAGGGGTTTCCGGTGCAGCTGCCGGTGAGTGGGCGGGCGGGTCGTCGAGCCAGCCCGCGACCACCGCCATCGGTGCGGTCACCGGGACAGGACCGGCAGCCCCATCCAGGCGGACCATCCATCTGCTCGGCACCCCGTTCACCGCCCCCGGCCATGGCCCCGGGGTCCCGGGCGAGGCCCCTGCTGCGGACGTCGGCCACCGGCGCCGCCTCGCCCCGGGCCCCCTCCCTGGCCAGGGCCCCCTCTTCGCCCGCCGCCGTCGGACGGGTCATCTGGCAGGTAGGGCAGACGTTGTTCCGGGTCACGGACATGCGGCAGAGCCCACCCCTGGGTCACTCCCTCCCTGCGGGTGGACCGGTCGTTGGCGACGAACCACTTGTAGCTCTCGACCACGGGCTCGGGTGTCTCCCGGGGATAGTGGACGGGGTGACCGGTCACACCGGCGGTCGCCGCCCGGTAGGAGGCGAGAGCCTCGGCGAGCACCGGATGCCCGGAGGCCGTGGCCTCGAACTCGTCGGCCAGCGTCCGCAGATCCCGCAGTGCGGTCGGGTCGGGGCGGGTGAGTTGCCGCCACCCCTGGGCGACGGCGTCACCGTTCCACAGCCGGGTGCCGTCCGGGTCGACGTCGGCGGCAACGACCCCGAACCCGTGCGGTTTCCCGGCACCGAGTCGCAGCGGCGCGGTGTCTCCACGGGTCAACAACCACAGCAAGGCCCCCAGCTCGGCGGTCGGTACGGCGTCAAGAACCAGGTCGGCGACGAACGTGACACCGGGCCGCACCCAATCCCGGTAACGGACGGTCTGACTTACCGAAGCACCCGGATCGAGGTACTCCCGACGCAGGCCGGTCCCCGGAACAGTGGCTCCGTTCTGCTTCGACGTGGTCGGCTGCCAGTAGGCGTCCGGAACGACCGGCCACCGGTAGGCCTTCCGCCCACGCAGCCCGCCGCCGTCCCGGTACCCGGTTTCCTTCGCCGCCCGGTTCGGCACCGGGTTCCCGGTCTTGTCTCGGGCGGCGTAGAAACGGAACTGGGTCGGTTTCGGTCCGCTCAACGGGGACAGGACGACGCCCTCGCCGGGCAGATCCGCCTTCCAGTCCTCGGTGGTGCAGGTGAGGGAACGGAACGACAGCCTCCCCCGGTACCCGGACGAACCGGACGGGTCCCGTGCGGAATCGCGGGTGCCGGACGGGACCCAGCCGAACAGGCGGTCAGCAGGTGACAGTTCCCCGGGCGCGGCTGCGGGACGCAGTGAGGCGTCCAGCAGGGACCTCGGGGACCTGTCGAACGGCATCCGCCCGATCATCACCGGGTGGACACCGGTGACCGCGTCGGTCGCCCCGTCGACGGTGACGTAGACGGGAGTTCCGGCGGGTAGGTCCGCCAAGGCGGCCGCCCGTGCGATGTGCTGGGACTGTGCCAGACCCTCCGGAACCGTGTTGTACTCCTTCGCGGCCGTGTAGGCGTCGAGGACGGAACGCCAGAACTCCACGTGCCCGGGTTCGACGGGGACGCGCCGGTCGCCGTCGGAATACACGAAGAACCGTTCGTCGTGCTTGTTCCCGATCGAATGCCCGGTGATCGACAGCATGCCCCGGTCCGTCCGGGCCTCCGCCCCGGGGACCAACGACAAGGACCCCGAGGGGTACTCCGGATCGTTTGCAGCCGTGGAAGCCAGAGCGGCATCCAGCGTGGCCCGGTCCGGGGCGACATGGGTGACCCGCCACACCCGGAATCTCAGCCGACGCCTCCGGCTTTCGTACTGGTAGAGACGCAGCCGGGCCACGACGACGCGACCGTGCAGGTCATCCAGGTCCCCGGGCAGGTCACCGACGATCCGCAGCTGCTGGTCCTGGTTCCGGTACGCGGGAACCCACGCCGCATCCTGAACCTCGTTACCGGTGTCGCCGCTAGCTCTCCAGTCCGGGTCGCCACGGCACAACCGGAACACCCGGCGGCCATCCCCGTCGTCCTCGACGACGGCGGGGACGACGTCGAGCCCCTGGGTGGCCGGGATGCGGTAGGCGAGACGCCCCTCGTGGCCGGACAGAACCCCGAAGCGGCTGGCCGTGACCGTTTCGAACGCCGAGCGCAACGCACCCTTCAGCGAGCTGCCCGGCAGGAGCGGTCGCTGTTCCGGGTCGAGACGGGTGGTGAACGTCTTCGGGCCGTCCGGATCGTGGCCGTGGCCGTGGCCGGGATCGGCGACGGGACGTTCGGTGTCGGGCAGCAACAACGGGGTCATCGTGGTCAGACGAACTCGGAGGGTTCCGGTCCACTCCCCGGCGGACACGATGGCGTGACTGGGCGGGCCGCCCGGGCCGCTGTCGCCGAGCCCGCTCTCCCCGGGCCCGTCGACGAGGTCACCGCGGGGTGGGGTCGGGACGAACGTGTACGGGTTGACGAACCCGCCGGCCACTTCGATGGCGTCACTCACCCCCTCCGGTGTCGTCACCGCGGTGAGCACCGGTTTGTCCCGCAACGACAGGTACCCCTCTTCCTCGTAACGGTCTTCGAAGGGCATGGTCAGTCCTCCTCGTCGGTGAGGTGGAGGCGGAGTTCGTCGTGGTCGGCCAGTCGCAGCCGGGTCAGGCGCCGGTCGACGACGCCGGTGTTGCCGTGCTCGTCCTCCTCGACGTACTCGACCGCGTCGACGACGACGACCGGGGTGGCGGCCCCGACCCCGGTGAGGTCGGTACCGGGGGCCAGGTCGAGGGGAAGCACGGCCGGGGCGTAGCGGGCCGCGGACAGCCTCACCCACCCCGGGACGGGCAGCGGCTCGACCTTCCCGGCCAACATCCGTGTCCGGGTGCCGGGCAGAGCCGTCGCCGCACCGCGGGACGTATCGTCCCCGCCGGAGGGGAGCTGGTCGGTGCTGTCGGCGAGGACGACAGCGTTGCCCCGCCCGTCACCGTCCTCGGCGGTGGTGAACCAGGTAGCGACGTCCTCCTCCCAGAACCGTGATGCGTACCCGCGGGGCCTGCGCTTGGCGGGGTTGGGCAGGGGCGTATGCGAAGAAACGGCGACCAACACGTCGCCCTTCTTGACGGC
>JARRQM010000377.1:0-3505 GCA_037381765.1 Kineosporiaceae bacterium | reverse complement strand
GTTCCAGTTCGGTGACGAACGGGATCGACCCGCCGATCCCGATCTGCACCGGCGGTCTCCCCCAGGCCCGTTCCAGCGCCCAACGCGCCCGGTCGTACTCGGGGCCGTCGGCCCGCCCCGCCCACGGGTGCCCGGTCTCGCCGAGCCGCACCCGGACCCGCGCTCCCCAGGGGGCGCGCCGCTGCAGGTCCTCGCGCAGCGCGGTGAACGCCTCGCCGGGGTCCTGCCCGGGCGGCAGCCGCAGGGAGAACTTCGCCCGCACCGACGGGAGCAAGGTGTTCGAGGCGGTGGCCACGGACGGAACGTCCATCCCGGTGATCGTCAAACAGGGACGGGTCCACAACCGGGATTCCAGGCGGCCGGAACCGATCAGCGCGACCCCGTCCAGCACCCCCGCATCGGCCCGCAGATCGGATTCGGCGTAGCCGAGGTCGTCGGCCTCACCGCGGACGAGCCCGGGGACGGCGAGGTCACCGTCCCCGTCCCACAACCCGGCGAACAGGGTGAGAGCTGCGGTCATCGCGTCGGGCACGGCCCCACCGAACATCCCCGAATGCACCGCATGGTCCAAGGTGGTAGTTCGCCGAGTCGGCGACGACGATGACGTCGGCGGCCAGCCGGTCACGGTAGGCCGCGAGGAACGCGCCGAAGGTCGGGGAACCGATCTCCTCCTCCCCCTCGACGAACACGGTCACCCCCACCCCGAGCCGGCCGGCCAGAACCCGGAGCGCGGCCAGGTGCACGGCGATCCCCGCCTTGTCGTCGGCGGCCCCGCGACCGAACAACCGGCCGTCCCGTTCCACCGGCTCGAACGCCGGACTGGTCCAGGTCGATTCCTCCCCCGGAGGCTGCACGTCGTGGTGGGCATACAGGAGCACCGTCGGCGCACCGGCCGGGGCGGGGATCCGCCCGACGACGGCGGGGGCGCCGGGACGGCCATCGACCGTCGCGCGGAGTACTTCGACGTCGCCGACCCCGGATCCGCGCAGCAGCTCCGCGACGGCGGCGGCCCCGGCATCGAGGGGGGCCGGATCGAACGCCGGGGCGGCGATCCCCGGGATGCGCACGAGAGCTTCGAGGTCGGCCCGGGTCCCGGGAAGGACCTCGGCGAGACGGGCCCGCAACTCCTCGACCCTGTCTTCCGGGACGGGCGAGGACGGTGCCGGGGCAGGGATACGTCCCGCCGGGCCGGCGGGACGGTCGGACGGCGGGGACGGGACGGCGTTCATGGCGGCCAACGTAGTCCGCATCCCCCGTCGGGGTGAGCCACCATGGCCGGCCGCTGCGGGTCCGGGACACCCCGTACCCTGGTCGCGTGTTCGGATGGCGGAAAACCCCACAGCTGCCCGCGGATGCGCTGGCGGCCGCCCAGATCGAGGCCAAGACCGACGGTAAGGGCCGGGCCACCCCGAAACGGCGCGAAGCGGAACAACGCAACCGCAGGCCGCTCGGCGCGACCTCGTCCGCCGCCAAGCCGGGGGCCACCCGGGCCGAACGCCGGGCCGCCCGGATGGCCCAACGTGACGCCATGCACGAGGAGCGGGCCCGGACCCGGCAAGCCCTGCTCACCGGGGATGAGGCGAACCTGCCGCCCCGGGACAAGGGCCCGGCCCGACGGTTCGCCCGCGACTACGTCGACGCCCGGTACAACGTCGGCGAGTACTTCCTGCCCGCGGCGATCGTCGTGCTGCTCGTCGGCCTGATCCAGATCCCGATCGTGCAGAACGTCACCCTGGTGCTGATCTGGGGGCTCGGCCTGCTCGCCTTCAGCGACGGACTGTTGCTGCGCCGCAAGATCAACAAGCTCACCGCGGAGAAGTACGGTGCCACGGCGGCCACGGGGACCGGCTTCTACGCCATGGTGCGGTCACTGCAGATCCGCCGGACCCGGCTCCCGCGCCCCCAGGTGAAGCGCGGCGACTTTCCCCGCTGAATGGCGACGTTCCCCGCTGGATACGGCGTCTTCCCCCGCTGAATGCGGCAGCTTCGGCACCTGAGCACGGCGACGTTCCCGGCTCTGCGCGACGGGTCAGGCCGGTCCGCGGCTCGCACGGGTGTCGCGCGACCTCGCGGAGCGCCCCGGCGTGGCGCCCCGCGGCGCCCGTGCGGGGGTCCGGAACGGCACGTAGGGTCGCCGGTATGGAGTTCCGTCAGCTGGGCCGCAGCGGCCTGAAGATCAGCGAGATCGCCTACGGGAACTGGATCACCCACGGTTCCCAGGTCGTGGACGGCACCGCGACCGCCTGCGTCCGGGCCGCCCTCGACGCGGGGATCACCACCTTCGACACCGCCGACGTGTACGCGAACACCCGCGCCGAGACCGTCCTCGGCGACGCGCTCGCCGGGCAACGGCGGGAAAGCCTGGAGATCTTCACCAAGGTGTACTGGCCCACCGGCCCCGGCGGACCGAACGACTCGGGGCTGTCCCGCAAACACATCATCGAGTCCGCGAACGCCTCGCTGCGCCGGCTGCGCACCGACTACGTCGACCTCTACCAGGCGCACCGGTTCGACACCGAGACCCCGCTGGAAGAGACCATGCTCGCCTTCGCCGACCTCGTGCGGGCCGGCAAAGTGCTGTACGTCGGGGTGAGTGAGTGGACCGCCGAGCAGATCCGGGACGCCCATGCCCTCGCCGCGGACCTGCACGTCCCGCTCATCTCCAGCCAGCCGCAGTACTCCATGCTGTGGCGGGTCATCGAGGCCGAAGTGGTCCCGACCTGCGCCGAACTGGGACTGTCGCAGATCGTCTGGTCGCCGATCGCCCAGGGGGTACTCACCGGGAAGTACCTGCCGGGGCAGCCGCCGCCACCCGGGTCGCGGGCCACCGACGAACAGGGCGCGGTCTTCATCAAACGGCTCCTGGACCCCGACCTGCTCACCCGGGTACAGGGTCTGGCCCCGGTCGCTGCCGACCTCGGGTTGACCATGGCCCAGCTCGCGGTCGCCTGGGTGCTGCAGAACCCGAATGTGGCTGCGGCCCTCGTCGGGGCCTCCCGCCCGGAACAGGTCCAGGAGAACGTGCAGGCTTCCGGGGTGCGCCTGCCCGCCGAGGTGCTGCAGCGCATCGACGAGGTGCTCGGCGACGTCGTGATCCGCGATCCGGGGATGACCGCGAAACTGGCGCCGAAGAACCGGCCCACCTAACCGGAGGACCGGCCCAGGTGACGGACCGGCGGCGCCGGGGGCGGGTTACTCGGCCGGGCGCAGGCTCATCCCCGCGTAGACGACGTCCCCGTCCCGCAGCAGGCTCACCGACTCGATCCCGGCACCGGCGAGTTCCCGCCAGACCTCGCCGATCCACGCCTCGGCCTCGGCCTGGTTGGGGAAGGCCGGGCACGGCAGGGTGCTCGCATGCATGACGGTGCCGTCGGCCGCCTCTTAAAGAGTGGTCGCAGCCCATAATTTAGCACATTAGCTCACGTGCTCATAACTCTTATCTATTGTAAATATAGAGCAAATTAAGTTAATTTAAAAATTGTTTAAGATTCAGAGAGTGATCGCA
>JARRQM010000376.1:0-2934 GCA_037381765.1 Kineosporiaceae bacterium | reverse complement strand
GGTGCCGAACCGTCGGAGATCAGCTGGCGCAGTGAGGACTTCACCCGGATCGCCGCGTATCAGCTGGCCGACGAGGATGCCGCGGTCGCCCGGGCGGCCCGGGACGGGGCCCGCCTCGTCGTCTGCGACACCGACGCTCTGGCCACGGCGATCTGGCATGAGCGCTACCTCGGGGAGCCCAGTCCCGCGGTGCGCCGGGTTGCCGCGGCCCGCCGCTACGACCTGTACCTGCTGACCGGAGACGAGATCCCCTTCGTCCAGGACGGGCTGCGGGACGGGGAACATGTGCGGGGCTGGATGACCGCGCGGTTCCGGACTGAACTCGCCGCCCGCCCTGAACCGTGGGTGGAGGTCACCGGAACCCGGCAGCAGCGGCTGGCCACTGCGGTCGCCGCAGTCACCCCGTTGCTGGCGGGCGGTCCCCGCCGGCCGTGACCGGGGTCGACGCGCCGCGGGCACCAGCAGGCCCCGACGGGTGAGCTGCGGCGAGCAGGAACAATGGGGCGTCCCCGAGGCAAGGAGTTCTGATGAAGATCGCCGCCGTGCTCTTCCCCCGGCTGACCGCCCTCGACGTGGTCGGTCCGTACGAGGTGCTGCAACGCCTCCCGGAGGCGACCGTCACCTTCGTCGGCGCCGAACGCGGAGAGGTCCGCACCGAGAACGGTTTCCTCGGCCTCACCGTCGACGCGACCTTCGCCGAGCTGCCGGATCCGGACGTCATCATCGTCCCCGGCGGGGTCGGCGCCCGGGATGTCCTGCGCGACTCGGTGCTCCTGGACTGGCTCCGGACGGCTCATCGGACCACCCGGTTCACCACGTCGGTCTGTACCGGGTCGCTGCTGCTGTCCGCGGCCGGACTGCTGGACGGGCTGGCGGCGACGACCCACTGGACGGCCATGGACCTGCTCGGTCAGCTCGGTGCGTTGCCCACGTCCCAGCGGGTCGTGGAACATCCGGAGCAGCGGATCATCACCGCGGCGGGTGTGTCCGCCGGTATCGACATGGCACTGCACCTCGCCGCCCGGCTCACCGATGAGGTCACCGCCCGCGCCCAGCAGCTGATGATCGAGTACGACCCGCAGCCTCCGTTCGACTCGGGGAACCTTGCCGCGGCCGGTCCCGCCGTGCTGGCCCGGGCCCGGGAACTGTCCCGCACCAAGGATTGAGGGCCGGGAAGGGGCAGCACCTACCCGTGACCGGGCAAGTCGGCGTAACCTGCCGGTTCCCGGCAAACCTTTCGAGAGGGCGGTGTCTCCCGTGGTCGATCCCGGCTCGGCCCCTTCCCAGCCCGGAGACGGTGATATCGCAACCCCCTCCGCCTCCCAGCGTGCCTTCGACACGGGCGTGGCCCATCCCGCCCGGATCTACGACTACTGGCTCGGCGGTAAGGACAACTACGCCGCCGACCGGGCGGCCGCCGAGCAGGCGATCGCCGTCGACCCGAACGTCCTCATCGGTGTGCGGGCCAACCGGGCGTTCCTCCGCCGCGCCGTCACGTACCTGGCGCGCGAGGCGGGGGTACGCCAGTTCCTGGACATCGGCACCGGCCTGCCCACCGCGGGAAACACCCACGAGGTGGCTCAGGGGGTCGCCGCCGACTGCCGGGTCGTCTACGTGGACAACGACCCGATCGTGCTGGCCCACGCCCACGCCCTGCTCACCGGCACCGCGGAGGGGGTGACCGATTACATCGAAGCCGACGTCCGGGACACCACGAAGATCCTGACCGAGGTCGCCGAACGGCTCGACCTCGGCCAACCCGTCGCCGTCAACGCCTTGGCGATCCTGCAGTACATCCCGGACTCCGACGGCCCGCACCGGATCGTGGCCCAGTTGATGGACGCGATGCCGTCCGGCAGCTACCTGACCATTTCCGAGATGACCCGGGATATCGTCACCGACCTGGTCAGCACGGTCGCGTCGAAACTCAACGCGAAGATGGGTGATACGTCGATGACCTTGCGCACCCGCGAGGAGTTCACCCACTACTTCGACGGTCTGGACCTCGTCGACCCCGGCGTCGTTCCCCTGGTCGCCTGGCGCAGCGAGGACGGCGCTCCCGACGGCGCGGGGATTCCGCTCTACGCCGGGATGGCCCGCAAACCGTAGGAGCCTGCCGGGAACCTTCGCCGGACGCCCCGAATATCGGGCTGTCCGGGTGTTTTGATACGCTACTCCGCTTTCTTCCGGCAGGTGCGGTTTCGCCGGTCGGGGAAGGTGGCCGGGTCGTTCGGATGTCGCCGATCGGCCCCGCCGGGGCGTCCAGCCGCACCTGCGGGGTGACGCCGGGCCGGCGGCGGAGAGCGGAGGAGGGGCCGCTGCTGCGTCGTCCCCGGCAGGTCCCTGGGGGCGGCGCGGGCGCCATGTCCCGGGACCGCATCCCGGGACATGGCGCCGGGGTCCCGTTCCGCGGACGGGCGGCGGGAAGGTTTGATACGGTGCTCCGCTTTCTTCCGGTAGGGGGAAGAACTGCGGGAAAGGTCCCATCCGATGTCCCAGGACCCGGAACTCACCGCCATGCTCAACACCGTCAGGGGCCTGAAACAGCTCCTCGGCGGGGGTTTTCTCGGGTTGCGGGCCCGGCGCAACCACGCCGTGTTCACCCGGGCGAGGGCGAAGGGCGTGACACCCGCCACCGTGCTCGCCACCCGGGACTTCGGTGATGACGGCATCTATCACGTCGTGGCGTTCAGTACCGGGACGTCCGGGATCGACCCCGGCAGGCTCGCGCAGATCCGGCACCTGGCCGAGGGGTTCGCCGACGAACTGCGCGCGCACGGGTACCCGTACTACGACACCCCCACCGTGTGGGACGGCGACGGCACCCTCTGGATCAGCAGGAAATCCCTGATCCGTGACCTGCGCGTGCCCGCCGAGGACCTCTACGTCTTCCCGTTGCAGCAGGGACCGGCGGGGCCGGCCGGTGTTCCGAAA
>JARRQM010000375.1:0-2939 GCA_037381765.1 Kineosporiaceae bacterium | reverse complement strand
CACCGAACCCCGGGTGCTGCGCGCGGCCGCCGAGGTGCTCGAACGGGGGATCGCCGACATCATCCTGCTCGGCGATCCGGCCGAAGTGGCCGAAGCCGCAGCCCTCGCCGGAGCCGGCATCGACGGCGCCACGGTGCTCGACCCGCATCAGGAGGAGCTGCGGGAGCAGCTTGCCCAGGCCTACGTCATCGCCCGGGCACACAAGGGGGCGACCCTCGACCTCGCCCGCGACGTCGTCGTCGACGTCTCCTACGCCGGTGCCCTGATGGTCCGTCTCGGACTCGCCGATGGGATGGTCTCTGGCGCCGTGCACACGACGGCGCACACGATCCGCCCCGCGTTCGAGGTGGTCGGCCGGGCCTCCGGGGTATCGGCGGTGTCCAGTGTCTTCTTCATGTGTCTCGCCGACCGGGTACTCGTCTACGGCGACTGCGCGGTGATCCCCGACCCGGACCCGGACCAGCTCGCCGACATCGCCATCTCCTCCGCGGCCACCGCCCGGGCGTTCGGGATCGAGCCGCGGGTCGCGATGCTGTCCTACTCCACCGGGGAATCCGGGCACGGAGCCGGGGTGGACAAGGTGCGCACGGCCACCGGGCTGGTCCGTGATCGCGCCCCGGACCTGCTCGTCGAGGGCCCGATCCAGTACGACGCGGCGGTCGACCTCGACGTCGCTAGTCTCAAACTGCCGGGTAGTTCCGTCGCCGGACGGGCGACCGTCCTCGTCTTTCCCGACCTCAACACGGGGAACAACACCTACAAGGCGGTGCAACGCTCGGCCGGTGCCCTCGCCGTGGGCCCTGTCCTGCAGGGGTTGCGGCGTCCGGTGAACGACCTCTCCCGCGGTGCGACGGTGGCGGACATCGTCACCACGGTTGCCATCACCGCCGTGCAGGCCCCACCGGAGGCGTCCGGTGCCGGGGCCGCCGGCTGACGGTCCGCTTCGTCCCGCCCGGTCGAGGAAGCGGATCCTGGCCGATCCGGAACCGCTCGGGAGCATCCTCGACGGGCGGCGCAACACCGCCGGGTCGGATCGGGAACGGGTGGTGGGCGCGGACGCGTCACGGATCGCCGTCCTGATCGTCCCCACCGATGAAGAGCCGGAGAACGCCGGTCAGGCGCTCGATCTGATCCGGCTGATCCGGACCTGAACGCGTCGATGAACCCCCGGCCCGCGGTTGCGCGTCACCCGGGCGGCCCCGGCGGCGTTCTCCTCGCCCGCGCTAGTTCCGCCCGGGCGGGTTCCTGCGGCCTGGCGGGCACGCGCCCGGGCACCTACTCGCGGTCCGCGGAGTGCGGAGACACGCCCTGCCGCCGGTCGGGCTGCGGGCCCGTCCGACGACGGCCCACCGGAGAGCGGTGGAGGGGCGGTCGGATGGGGACTTTTGGCCCTTCGCCTCCCATTAGTCCACCCCTACGGTTGACCCACTCTTTGGTATGACCAAACATGAGGGAGGATAGGGCCGTGTTCCAGCAAGAGACCGCACCACTGGCTGGCAGCCTCGCGCTCTCCGCAATTCTCGCTCTCCTCCCCTTGATCACGATCTTCGTGATGCTCGGGGTGTTCAAAACCAAGGCCCACATCGCCGGACTGTCGGCGCTCGGCGTTGCCCTCGTGGTCGCCGTGCTCGCCTTCAAGATGCCCGTGGACCTGGCTTTCCTGTCCGCAACGCAAGGGGTCGCCACCGGACTGTTCCCGATCATGTGGATCGTGGTCAGCGCCGTATGGCTGTATCAACTCACCGTGGTGAGCGGCCGCTTCGAAGACCTCCGCGCCGCTTTTCGCCTCGTCTCCCCGGACCCCCGGGTGCAGGCCGTGATCGTCGCGTTCTGCTTCGGTGCGCTACTCGAAGCCCTCGCCGGCTTCGGTGCCCCCGTGGCGATCACCGCGGTCATGCTGATGGCGATGGGGTTCTCCGCGATCCGCGCCGCGGCGGTGTGCCTGCTCGCCAACACCGCACCGGTGGCCTTCGGCGCGATCGCCATCCCGGTGATCACCGCCGGCAAGCTCACCGGTATCGACTACCACGACATCGGCGCCATGGTGGGTCGGCAGACCCCGCTGCTCGCCGTCATCGTCCCGCTGCTCCTCATCATGGTCGTGGACGGACGGCGCGGGGTGCGTGAGACCTGGCCGATCGCCCTGGTCACCGGAACCGCCTTCGCCGGCGCCCAGTACTACTCGTCGAACCACTTCTCCGTCGAACTCACCGACGTCGTCGCCTCCCTCGTCGGCCTCGGCGCCGCCGTCATCTTCCTCCGGATCTGGCAACCCCGGGGCACCGAGGAGGCCCTGACCAGCCTTCGCCTGGAACATGAGCGCGAGCTCGTCACCGTCACCTCCGGCGACTCCGGATCCGGCTCCGCCGGTTCCGCGGCCACCGGATCCGCGGATGCCGGCGATACCGACACCGGCAAAGCCTCCGGCCCTTCCGCGACCACGTCCGGCGGTGACTCCGCCCCCGACCATCCCGGTGCCGCCCGGATCTTCATGGGGCTCGCCCCGTACCTGCTCGTCATCGTCATCTTCTGGCTGGCCAAGAAGTGGGGGCCGCTCGTCGACTTCCTTTCCGGCACCGACCAGAAGCTGCACTGGCCGGGGCTGGACGGGAACATCCTGTCCGCCTCCGGGAAGGTCTCCACGGCCACCGTCTACAGCTTCCAGTGGCTGTCCTCACCCGGCACCCTGCTGCTCATCACCGGCATTCTGGTGATGGCGATCTACCGGATCTCCCCGGTCACCGGGGTCGGTGAACTCGGCCGGCTGCTCGTCACCATGCGCTGGGCGATCCTCACCGTCGCCAGCGTTCTCGCCCTCGCCTACGTGATGAACCTGTCCGGTCAGACCATCACCATCGGCACCTGGGTCGCCGCCGCCGGCGGCGCCTTCGCCTTCCTCTCCCCCATCCTCGGATGGCTCGGCGTGGCCCTCACCGGAT
>JARRQM010000374.1:0-2943 GCA_037381765.1 Kineosporiaceae bacterium | reverse complement strand
CCCCCAGGCACCCCGGGCGATGCGAACCGGAACGGACCAGAACGGGACGGAACAGAACTGGACGGAACGGAACAGGACGGAACGTGCACAACGTCCAGACGGAACGGACGAAACATCGGAACGGAACGGGAGTGATGCGGGAGCGGAAGGGCCCGGGAGGTCCGGACGCCCCGGCGTGGAACGTCCGGACGTTCGGCGGCACGTCCGTCCGGCGACACGCGGCACCCGAGGCCCGGGACGACCCGATAACCTCGGCCCGTGCGAATCACGGTGATGGGTTGTGGGTACCTCGGCGCCGTCCACGCCGCCTGCATGGCCGACTTCGGCCATGAGGTCATCGGCGTCGACGTCGACGAGACGAAGATCAAGGACCTCTCCGCGGCCAAGGCGCCGTTCTTCGAGCCTGGTCTGCCGGAACTACTCGGGCAGGCGTCCGCGACCGGGCTGCTGCGGTTCACCACCGACGTATCCGAGGTGTCCCGGCCGCAGCCCGACGACGGCGCCGCCGACCCCGCCGTGCACTTCGTCTGCGTGGGCACCCCGCAGCGCAAGGGCGAGTTCGCCGCCGACACCAGCTACGTCGAGGCGGCCGTCGCCGCGCTGCTCCCGCATCTGCGTCCCGGCGATCTCGTCGTCGGCAAGTCGACGGTGCCGGTCGGCACCGCGGCGGCGCTGGCCGAACAAGTGGCCGCCGCGGTCCCCGGGGCGATGCTCGCCTGGAACCCGGAGTTCCTCCGCGAGGGGCACGCCGTCGTCGACACCCAGCGGCCGGACCGGCTCGTCTACGGGCTGCCCGTCGACCCGGAGCAGGCCGCGGCGGCCCGGGCGATGCTGGACACGGTGTACGCCGACCCGCTGTCCCACGGCGTCCCGCTGATCACCATGGACTACGCGAGCGCCGAAATGGTCAAGGTCGCCGCGAACGCCTTCCTCGCGACGAAGATCTCCTTCATCAACGCGATGGCCGAGGTGTGCGAGGCCGCCGGGGCCGACGTGACGAAACTCGCCGAGGCGATCGGACATGACGAGCGGATCGGCGCGAAGTTCCTCGGTGCCGGACTCGGTTTCGGCGGTGGCTGCCTCCCCAAGGACATCCGCGCCTTCATGGCCCGGGCCGGGGAACTCGGCGCCGACCAGGCCCTCACCTTCCTCCGCGAGGTCGACGCGATCAACATGCGCCGACGCTCCCGGATGGTCGACCTGACCCGCGACGTGCTGGGCGGGTCCTTCCTCGGCCGCAAGGTCGCCGTACTCGGCGCCGCCTTCAAGCCGAACAGCGACGACATCCGGGACTCCCCCGCCCTCAACGTCGCCGCCCAGATCCGGTTGCAGGGTGCCGATGTCGTCGTCACCGACCCGGAGGCGTTGGAGAACGCCCGGCGGGTGTGGCCGGAACTGTCCTACGCGGCAACCGCAGCTGAGGCCTGCCACCGTGCTGACGTCGTGCTCCTGCTCACCGAATGGCAGGAGTACCGCGACCTCGACCCGGCCGAACTCAGCGAGACCGTACGCCGCCTGCATGTCGTGGACGGGCGCAACTCTCTGGACCCGGACCGCTGGCGTGCCGCCGGTTGGACCTACCGGGCCCTCGGCCGCCCCCGCGCCTGACCCCACCCCACCCGTCGGTGCGCGAGCCGGCCTGCCGGCCCACGCCCGCGTGCGTCCGTCCGGCGGTGTCGCACCCGCCGGTGCGTCGACGTATCGGCGTTCCCGCGCTCCGCACGCGCGACGTCGTGCACGCGATACGCCGGACACCCGTACCCGACGTCACCCTCGCGACCTGGCCCGGACCGGGCCCCGGGCCGGAGCGGCGTCGAAGCAGGGTCGGGAAGGGCGGAGCCGGAGCGGCGTCGAAGCAGGGTCGGGAGGGGCGGGGCCGGATCGGGGGTGAGTCAGACCGGGGTCGGGTGGCGGGTGGCGGCCGGCTCCGCGTCCCGGGCCCGTTCCGCGTCCCGGGCGGCCTGCCAGGCCCGCCAGGCGCTGTCCACCATGGCGTCGATCCCGTGCCGCATCCGCCAGTCCAGGTCCCGGGCGGCCAGCTGCCCGGAGGCGACGATCCGGGCCGGGTCCCCGGGGCGTCGAGGCTGCAGGTCGGGGGTGAAGTCCTGCCCGGTGACCCGGCGCACCGCGGCCATGATTTCCAGGACGGACAGCCCGTCGCCGCTCCCCAGGTTGTAGACCGGCGCCAGATCCCGCCCGGCTTCGAGGGCGTCCGCGGCGGCCCCATGAGCCAGTGCGATGTCCTGGACGTGCACGTAGTCGCGTACGCAGGAACCGTCCGGGGTCGCGTAGTCGGTGCCGAACACCTGCGGGGCGGCCCCCTCGGTGAGGGCCTTGAGCACCAGGGGGAACAGGTTGTACGGGCTGGAGTCGTAGAGATCGTGGTGGCCGGAACCGACGACGTTGAAGTAGCGCAGCGAGGTGTGCCGCAGGGGGCTGACCCGGGCCGCGTCCCGGATCAGCCACTCCCCGATGAGTTTGGTCTCCCCGTACGGCGACTCCGGGCGGGTCGGGGTGTCCTCGGTGACCTGGTCGACGTCGGGAGTGCCGTAACAGGCGGCACTGGAGGAGAAGACGAGCCGGTGCACCTCGTGCCGGACCATCCCTTCGAGCAGCTGCTGCATCCCGGTGAGGTTCTGCCGGTAGGTGTGCAGTGGACGGTCCACCGAGACCCCCGCGTACTTGTAACCGGCCACGTGCACCACACCGGCCACCGGCTGGCCGCCGGGAAGCAGTGCCGCCTCGACGGCCCCGGGGTCGAGCAGTGACCCGTTGACGAAGCCGACGTCGTCGGTGACGAACTCGCGGTGCCCGCTGGAGAGATCGTCGAGGACGACGACCTGCCGGCCGGAGTCGCGGAGAACACGGACGATGTGGGCGCCGATGTAGCCGGCGCCACCCGTGACGAGCCAGGTACCTGCCATGTCCGGGACAGTACCGGCC
>JARRQM010000373.1:0-2945 GCA_037381765.1 Kineosporiaceae bacterium | reverse complement strand
GGGGCTGCCGGGACGCCGGTGGCCGTGGCGCCGGAATCCGCCGCGCCGCCGGCCCCACCCGCACCGTCCCCGGAACCGCCGTCCGCACCTCCGACACCGGGAGCCACACCATGACCGACGCCCTCCGCTGCCGTCAGCCCGGGTGCACCGGAACGATCCTGGACGGCTACTGCGACATCTGCGGCTCCCCCGCGGGGAGCGCCCCGATGCCCGTCCCGTCCGCCGGGACGTCCCAGGACGGTGACAGCCCTGCCTCGGGGACCCTGTCCAGCCGGTCCTCGGGGACGTCCTCGAACCGCATCGCCTCGACGGCGATCGGCTCGCAGCGGGTCGCCCCGGGGTCGCGGACCGTCCGCCGGGTGGGGACGAGTTCGACCCGGTTGCGCCGGGCCACCCTCGGCGCCGGGCTCACCCTGGTGCCCCCGGCGCCGGTGGCCGACCCCGAGCACGCGATCATGGTCGACCCGCAGGTTCCGGAGGAGCGCCGGTTCTGCCCGTCCTGCAACGCCCCGGTGGGGCGTTCCCGGGGGGACCTGCCCGGCCGTACCGAGGGGTTCTGCCCGAAGTGCCGCACCCCGTTCTCGTTCGCCCCGAAGCTGACCCCGGGAACCCTGGTGAACGGCCAGTACGAGGTGGCCGGGTGCCTCGCGCACGGCGGTCTGGGCTGGATCTACCTGGCCCGGGACAAGAACGTCTCCGACCGCTGGGTGGTTCTCAAGGGACTGCTCAACTCCGGGGACGCGGATGCCTACGCGGCGGCGGTAGCCGAACGGCAGTTCCTCGCCCAGGTGGAGCACCCGCTCATCGTCGAGATCTTCAACTTCGTCTCCCACGACGGTGCCGGGTACACGGTGATGGAGTACGTGGGCGGGACCTCGCTCAAGGCCATCCTCAAGGACCGGATGGCCGCGAACCGCGGCCGCTACGACCCGCTGCCGATCGATCAGGCGATCGCCTACCTCGTCGAGATCCTCCCCGCCTTCGGCTACCTGCACGATCAGGGCCTGCTCTACTGCGACTTCAAGCCGGACAACATGATCCAGGCCGGGGACGCGGTCAAACTCATCGACCTCGGCGGGGTGCGCCGGATCGGTGACCTCGAATCGGCGATCTACGGCACGGTCGGCTACCAGGCGCCGGAAGTGCCCGAGGTGGGCCCGTCCATCGCCTCGGACATCTTCACCGTGGGCCGCACCCTCGCCGTCCTCGCCATGGAGTTCCGCGGCTACCAGACCCGTTTCGTCGACTCTTTCCCCCCGGTCTCCGACGTGCCGCTGTTCGCCGAACACGACTCGCTGTACCGGCTGCTGTTGAAGGCCTGCGCGCCGGATCCGGCGGACCGTTTCCAGTCCGCGGATGAGCTGCGGGTGCAGCTGCTCGGGGTACTCCGGGAGATCGTGGCGGTGGACCGCCCGGAGGAGGTGTCCGCCCGGCACGCGGCGGCTTCGGTCCTCTTCGAGGCCCCGACGGTGGCCTCGCACGAGCTGGACTGGGAACACCTGCCCGCGCTACGGGTCGACCCGGCGGACCCGATGACGGCGTGGCTGGCGGCGTTGAGCGTGACCGACCCGGTCAGCCGGCTCGTCGCCCTGGACCGGGCACCGGAGGAGACCGTCGAGGTGCGCCTGGACCGGGCCCGCACCGCACTCGCTGTGGCCCGGTTCGACATCGTCGACACGGCCATCGCGCAGATCCTCGCCGACGACCCGTGGGAGTGGCGGGCGGTGTGGCTGTCCGGGCTGGCGGCGCTGGCGAAGAACGACAACGTCGCGGCACGCTCGGCGTTCAACGCCGTGTACGGGCAGGTTCCCGGGGAACTGGCGCCGAAACTCGCCCTCGGCCTGGCCTGCGAGCACAGCGGGGAGCACGGTCTGGCCGAGACCCTCTACCTCACCTGCGCCCGCACCGACGCGACGTACACCGCCCCGGCGGCTTTCGGGCTCACCCGGATCCGGACCGACCGCCGGGACCTCGACGGTGCGCTCGCGGCGCTCGACCTGGTTCCGGCGACGAGCCGGGCCTATGTCGAGGCGCGGCGGCAACGGGCCGGGCTGCTCGCCGGCTCGCAGCGGGGCCTGCCCAGCCTCGCCGAGGCGATGGCCAGCATCGAGGCGGTCACCATCGACCCGGTGGACCGGGCCCGGCTCACCGCCAACGTCCTCGACTCCGCCCTGCGGATCGTCCTGGACACGGGGCCCCAGGCGGCCCTGCACGTCGCCGGGACCCCCGCCGCCGAACCGCCGCTGCGGGACGCCCTGGAACGGGCCTACCGCGATCTTGCCGCACTGTCGCATGACTCCGAGGAGAGGACCCGACTGGTGGACGCCGCGAACCAGGTGCGACGTTGGACGATGCGATGACCGGGACGGTGATGACGGCGGTGTGTCCGGTCTGCCAGGCGCCGGTAGCGCCCGACGAGCACTACTGCGAGTGTTGTGGGGCCGAGCTGACCGTGCCGACCGGGGGGGTATCGGCCGGGATCGTGGCTGCCCTGGAGGGCGCCGGACCGGGGACGGACCCCCCGGGCGGGGCGCCGACCTCCCCGGACGGGGCACCGGGGCCCGTCCCTGACCCTGCCCCCACCTCTTCCGCCCCTTCTGTCGGCGGCGGGTCCCCGCGACGGCGGCAGGTGCTCGGTACCGGGGTGCTGCTCGACTCCCCGGATCTGGCCGCCCCCGTACTCCGCTGCCCCTCCTGTTCGGGGCCGGTCGCCGACGACGGTTACTGCCAGTTGTGCGGTTCCCCGGCGCCGCGGCGGCGCGACCACTGGGTGGAGCGCCCCGTCGGTTGGGTCGCGGCGATGTGCGACCGGGGGATCCGGCACGCCCGCAACGAGGACGCCCTCGCGGTGGCCGCCCGCGAGGAGGCGGACAGTTTCGCCGCGCTGGTCGTCTGCGATGGGGTGTCTTCCTCATCCGGGTCGGATGTGGCGAGTCTCGCCGCGG
>JARRQM010000372.1:0-3498 GCA_037381765.1 Kineosporiaceae bacterium | reverse complement strand
GGCGACGAGGTGGTCGCGGACGGCGACGACGTCATCGAGTTCGGTGTGCCCGACCCGGGCCTCCAGGGCGTCCCGCCACGCCGAGCCGTACCCGGTCGAGCCCCGGTAGTTCACCTGGACCACCGCGTACCCGTGGTCGACCCAGGCACTCGGGTAGGCCCGGAAAGCGTCGACGTCATGGGAGGTCGGGCCGCCGTGCATGTCGACGATCAGGGGAAGCGGTCCTGGTCGGGCGGTTCCGTCCGGTCCGGTGGGGCGGCGCAACAGGGCGTGTACCCGCCCGCCGGGGCCGTCCACCCAGACGTCCTCGACCGGAACCGATTCCGGGGGCCGCTCCCCGGGCGGGGCCAGCACGATCCCGTCGTCGAGGTCCCGGACCGCGGGGGGCCGGGCCGCCGAGGACCACAGCGTCCACGCCTGCCCGCCGGGCCGGGTCGTCGACGCGAGGACGCAGCCGTCGGCCGGACCGACCGGGATGACATCGGTGACGGCGTTCCCGTCCGCGAGGGTGACCCGGAACAGCCGGGAGCGGGCCTCCTGGTCGACGGTGACGAGCAGGGCCGACGCGTCGAGGAACCAGTCGGCGTCGGAGACCTCCCCGTCGAGTCCGAGATCGAGTTCGGTCTGCGTGTCCGTCGCGGTGTCCCAGATGAGCAGCTCGCCTCGGCCGCTCCGTTCGTGCAGGACCAGCATCCGGGGGTCCCCGGGCACCGGGGCGAATCCGAGCGGGTCGACGCCCTTGCCGGGGCCGTCCCACAGATCCGCCACGGTCGACCCGTCGGCGGTGCGCAGCACCCGGAGCGCCAGGTGCCGGGAGTCGCCGTGCTCGCTGTGGGCGACTGCGACGAGCGTGCCGTCCTCGCTGAGCCCGCCGACCCCGGCGTCCTCGGCGTGTTCGTAGAGCAGTCGGGGTTCCCCGGTGTCACCGGACCCGGCGGCGGTGGCGGACCCGGCGTCACCGGACCCGTCCAGGGTGGCGACGTGGATCTGGGTGCCGTAGGTGTCGTCGGCGCGGCCGAGTACCGCGAGCCCGCCGCGGCCCAGGGCGAGCCCCGCCGGGTAGGCGGCGGGAAGGTCCGTTGCCGCCTGCGCCGTGCCCGGGGCGGATCCGAACGGCTGCCGACGCCACACCCCGAACTCGTCGCCGTCCGCGTCGTCGAACCACCACAGCCACTCCCCGGACGGGTCGATGGTGCCGTTCGCGGTCCCTTCCTTGCGGTTCGTCGCCTGCGTCAGCGTGCCGGTGGACCGGTCCCAGCTGTGCACTTCGAGCACCCCGTCGGCGCTGGCCAGGACGGCGCACCGGTCGGGGGCGTCCTGCGCCCAGTCGGGTAGGCCGATCCGGGCCGCCCGGAACCGGCGCTCCCAGGCGGGTAGGGGTTCCTCCGGGCCGGGAGGTGGGCCCGGGTCCGGGGCGGTCGGGGCGCCGACCGGATCCGGGACGTCCGCGGTGCCGTCCGTTGCGGTGGGGGTGTTCGGGGAGGCCGGGTCGACTGCCATCCGGACATCCTCGCCCATCCCGTCCCGGAACGGGGCCGGACCCGCCCGCCGCTCCGCATGGGCACCCTCATATCGATCGTGAGCTCTGCTGTTCTGGTTGGCCCTGCGGCAGCGGCCGGTTCCGGGGGAGGTATCCTCCGAGGCCCACCCCGAGACCCCGTTGTATGACGGTGTGTATTGGGGCGATTTCATGGAGTGGAAAAACCTTCCATAGTTACAGGAACAGGAGCGTCCGTGAGTCCGACGACCACCGTGGTCCCCCGCCGCTACGCGGCGTCGGTGGGCTCGATGATCTTCCTCTCCCGTTGGCTCCAGCTCCCCCTGTACCTCGGGCTCATCGTCGCGCAGTTCGTCTACGTGTGGCAGTTCGCCAAGGAGCTGTGGCATCTCATCGAGTACTCGATGCTCGGGCACGAGGCGCCCCTGGACTTCCATGGCTTCTCCGCCGAAGCGACGACCATGCTGCTGGTCCTCGGCCTGGTCGACGTGGTGATGATCTCCAACCTGCTGATCATGGTGATCATCGGTGGCTACGAGACCTTCGTCTCCCGGCTGAACCTCGATGACCACCCCGACCAGCCGGAATGGCTCAACCACGTGAACGCGAACGTTCTCAAGACCAAGCTCGCCATGTCGATCATCGGGATCTCTTCGATCCACCTGCTGCGGACGTTCATCGAGTCCTCCCAGGGGGAGGTCACGACGTCGACGATGATGTGGCAGACGCTCATCCACCTCACCTTCGTGATCTCCGCGATCGCCCTCGCCGTGATCGACCGGCTGTCCCCGTCCGTGGACGAGTGCGACGAGGGCGCCGGTCACTGACCCGGGCTGCCCCTGAGACCGGTTCGCCCTGCCAGGAGGGGGCCGGTCCAGGGCTGCTCCGACCCGTCCGGCCTCCGGTCCGGGTCCCGTTCCTCCGCCCGGTCAATCTCCGAGGCCAAAGGTGATCACCTCGCACCGGGGGCTGCGGGGGACGTAGAACCTGCTGCGACGGCTCCGGGCTTGCGGCGTGCTGCTGGCTACCGTTCCGGAGAGTCTGTGCAAACGATTACTGTCCTGACCCCGGATCACCTGTGGATTCCCCGTGGCTACTTGGCCTGGAAACGTTTTCGGACCATGATGCTCCCGGAGTCGGTCGGCACCGGCGGAGAGGATGGCTCATGGCCAGCGGTGTGCACCTGATCACCTACCCGGATCGTCTTGCGGGTTCCCTGTCCGGGCTGACCGATCTGCTCGACGGTCCGCTGCACGGGGTCTTCCGCGGCGTGCACGTCCTGCCGTTCTACGCCTATACCGATGGCGCCGACGCCGGGTTCGACCCGACCGACCATCGGGAAGTCGATCCCCGGGTCGGCACCTGGGACGATATGGCCCGGCTCGCCGGGACCGTCCGGGACGTCAGGGAACGCGGCGACGCCTCCCCCCACGCCGACATGCTGCTCGACTATTCCGGGGTGTTCCCCGACGGGGCGACGGAGGAGCAGCTACTCGCGATCTACCGGCCCCGGCCCGGGCTGCCGTTCACCCCGGTGACCCTCGGCGAACGGACCCGGCTGCTGTGGACCACGTTCACCGCGCAGCAGCTGGACCTCGACCTGCGCTCCGAACGCACCTGGGAATACCTGACGGACGTGCTGGCCCTCCTCGCGGCCCACGGGGTGCGCACCGTGCGGCTGGACGCTGTCGGGTACGTCGCGAAAACCCCCGGCACCAGCTGCTTCCTGACTCCGGCGACCCTGGACGTGGTCGACCGGCTGGGCGAGCAGGCGCACCGGCTCGGCCTGCGCACCCTGGCCGAGGTACACGCCTCGCACCATGTGGCGCTGCGCATGGCCCCGCACGTCGATGCCGTCTACGACTTCGCCCTGCCAGCCCTGCTGCTGTACGCCCTGCACACCGGTGATGTGGACCCGCTGCGGGGCTGGCTGGACCTCCGGCCGGCCAACTGCGTCACCGTGCTCGACACCCACGACGGCATCGGGGTGGTCGACGTGG
>JARRQM010000371.1:0-2962 GCA_037381765.1 Kineosporiaceae bacterium | reverse complement strand
GATGACCTGTCCGGCGCCGGTGAGGGCGGAGGACAGCCCGTCCGCGGCCACCGCCACGGTCCGTACCGTTTCCACGTACCCGGCCAGATGCGTCCGGTAGGCGTCGGCTGCGGCACCGGACCATCCGGCGAGATCGGTTTCGACCTGGTGCCGGACGGTCGCCGCGGTCTGCCGGGCGGTCCCGGCGACCCGGGCCCAGGCCCCGGCCTGGGCCTCGACCTGCTCGGGGTCACCGGCCAACCAGGCCAGGGCCTCGCTCAGCGGCTGCACCTGCTCGACCAGCCAGGGCACCCCCCAGGAGGCGACACTGGCGAGCGGGTCGGCGATCGTGCCGAGCGCGTCCAGGGTCGTCCCGGCCCCGCCGAGGGCGCTGTCCATCCAGGCCCCGGACGCGACCGCGTCGTGCGCGTCGGTGATGCTCCGGACCTGGTCCGCGGCCCCCGCCCCGGACCATGCGCCGGTCATCAGGAGAGGCCTTCCGTACGGTCGGCCGCACCGGTACCGTCGCCGAGCCGGGAGGCGATCGCGGAGACGGCCGCACCGACGTGGTGTTCACCGGCCGCGTAGGTCTCCGCCGACGCGTCGAGCCTGTCGGCGGCGGAACCGAGTGCCTCGGCACACCCCCGCAGCGCCAGCACGGTGCGGGTCTGCAACGGGTCGAGGATCTGCGGGACGAAGGCGCCGATCCTCCCGTAGTCCTCGGGTCGGGCCCGGACCTCCTCGCCCGCATCCGCGGCCACGGCGCAGTGCGTCGCCTCGGTCCGGAGGTGGTCCGCGTGGCGACGCAGCGCCTCCAGGTCGACGGTGAACCCTCCGGCGCCGCTCACCAGTCGGGACCTTTCTCCTCGGCGCGGTGCCGGCCATCCCCTCGTCGTCCCTCCTCACGTCCGGTGGAACGGGACTCGCCGTGGCTCCCGCCGAGGCCGTCCCACGGATCGGTGTCGGCGAGTCTGCGCCGCAACCCGGTGGCGACCGCCCGGCCGGTTTCGGGGCCGATCTCGGAGAGGGCGCCGTACAGTTCCTCGGTGCGCTGGACGAGGAGGGCCTGGGCACGCCGGTGCACGGCCATGACCTCGGTGGCGAGCTGAACGAGGGTGAACTGGTCCGCCGCCGCCGTGAAGCGCAGCCCGCTGAGCCGGCCGGCCCCGTCGACCTCGACGGTGACCGCGCCGCGGATCCCCGTGGCGGTCACCCGCAGCGCCTCGACCTCAGCGGCGACCCGCTGCGCGTCGCTGACCCGTCGTTGCACGCCGTCCGCCCACGCCGTGACCCGGGCCGCAGCGTCCTCGGGGTCGCCGGCGAACCAGCCCGGCGGCAGGCCCCGGTCAGGAGTTGCCCCCTCCCCCACCATGCTCGTCCCCCCGGACCTCGTACGCCGTACTTCCCCGCACTTCCCCGCTACTACCCGGTCCCCGGGCTCCTGGCCGATCTCCGGGTTCCCTTTCCCCGGGTTCCCTTTCCCCGAGTTCCCCGGATTCCTGAGTGCCCTGGATTCCCGGTCGGTGCCCCAGACAAAATAGTCCTATCAACCGTAACCGGGCGAACGATACCCTCAGGTGCGTTCCAGCCCGGAGTCCTCGCACGCATCCAGCGGCCCGACGGTGCCGCAGCACGGACCCCCCGTAGGCTGTACCGGTGAGCTTGACCTTGGTGATGCCGTCCGCGCTGGCCCTCGGCCCGTCCTGGCTGGACCCGCAAACCATGCTCGACGCGTTCGGCGCGTGGGCACTGTGGGGTGCCGCCGCGGTGATCTTCGCCGAGTGCGGGCTGCTCCTCGGGTTCTTCCTGCCCGGTGACTCCCTGCTGTTCACCATGGGGCTGCTGATCGGCGCGGGAACCGTGCACCAGCCGTTGTGGCTGGCCGGTACCGTGCTCACGGTCGCCGCCTTCACCGGGAACGTCGTCGGCTACGAGATCGGCCGCAGCACCGGGCCGCGGATCTTCTCCCGGCCGAACTCGCGACTGTTCAAGCAGAAATACGTGGATAAAACGGTGGCCTTCTTCGAACAGCACGGGTCCCGGGCAATCGTGCTCGCCCGGTTCGTTCCGATCGTCCGGACGTTCATCACGGTGACGGCCGGGGTGGGCCGGATGGACCGGCGGCAGTACTTCGCCTACAGCGGGATCGGCGCGGTGCTGTGGGCGTTCGGCGTCACCGTGCTCGGGCGGCTGCTCGGCCAGTTCACCTTCGTGGCACACAACATTGAAGTGATCCTCCTGCTCATCGTCGCCGTGTCGGTTGTCCCGATCGGTATCGAGTGGCTGCGACAGCGGCTGTCGCGACGGCGTTCCGGTGCGGCCGCGGCAACGGCACCCTCCGCAGCGGGAGCCCAGGAGGATGCGAGCCAGCACGGTACGGGTCCCGGCAGGGTGAACCTGGGAGGAACGGACCTCGGCGGCGGGTACGGCTCCTCCGACGGTTCCCCGAGGGGTACCGGAACTCCCGCCCCGGAACGTTCCGGCCACTGACCGCGCGCCCCGGGCCGGTCACGGAACACGCGCCCCGGGCCTCTTCCGCGGAGGTCGGGCCGGTCACTCCTCGGCGAGTTTCGGGGACGGCGGGGCCTGCGGCGGGAACCAGCGGGCCCCGGCGCCCTCATCGAGGCCCGTGAGGTAGGCGGCGAGTTCCGGGGAAACCTTCGACTCCTCGGCGGGGTACTTTTCCAGCCGGCCGACCTGAACCCACCGTTCCAGCAGGGCACGGGCCCGATCGGCGGGGATCTCGGTGAACTCGTAACCGGACCGCACCTGCTGCTCCCGCCACATGAGATCACTGAGCTGCCACTCACCCCACACTTTCACCGATTCGGCGAGGAAGATCGGGGCACCGTCGGGGATTCGGCTGAGACCGACGTTGCGGCCCTGGTCGGGGTCGGGCGGGGGGCCCCTGGTGTCGGTTCTGAGGTAGTACAGCCACCGGATCGGCACGCGCACCGGCTCACCCCCGGGGGACTCCGGGTGC
>JARRQM010000370.1:0-2966 GCA_037381765.1 Kineosporiaceae bacterium | reverse complement strand
GTGCCGTCCGGGGTCGTCGGATCCTCGGAGCCGGTCTGCCCGGTGTCCGGCAGGTCACTCCCCGTGGTCGTGTCGGATCCCACCTGGAGGGCGTCATCCCGTTGGGATTCCCGGGCGGCCAGGACCGTGAAAACTCCGGTGGCGGCGAGGGAACCGGCGGTGATGCTCCCGGTGACGACGGATAGGACCCGCAAGGCACGGTCCCGGTCGCCGGTAGTGACACGCTTCATGCCGGTCACCCTGCCGACGGTGACGTGAAGGGGCGCTCAGCACTCGGTCAAGGGCAGATCAAGCTTCAACTTCCGGTGGCGGGCTTTGCGTGCCCTTGACCCGTCCACGAGGTGCCGATGAGACGGCGGCGTCCACGCTGGCGACGCGCAGGCAGGCAGGTGCAGAGCCCGCAGGCAGGAAGCGCGCAGGCAAGCAGTGCGCAAGTAAGCAGGCAGTGCGCAAGCAGGAAGCGTGCAAGCAAGCAGGCAGTAGGCAAGCAAGCAGTACGCAAGCAGGCAGCGTGTATGCGGGCAGTGCGCAAGCAGGCACGCAGGCAATGCGCGCGCAGGCACGCGGGGAGCGCGCCAGCAGGCACGCGGAGAGGCGGTGGCGATGGGCGGGTACGGCAGGTCAGCCGTCGGCCGGGCCCAGCAGTACCCGGACCAGGGCCCCGCCGAGCTGGGAACGTCCCAGTTCCAGGCCACCCCCGGAGGCGAGGGCGGCCCGCCGGGCGATGTCCAGGCCGAGACCGGTGGACCCCGCGCCGGAACGTCCTCGGGAGACGATGTCTCCCGGTGGCAGGCCCGGCCCGGCGTCCTCCACGGAGAGCACGATCATGCCGTCGGCCCGCTGCACCACCCACACTTCGATCGGTACCCCCTCGTCGGTGTGCGCGAAGGCGTTGTCGAGCAGGACGTCGACGACATCGGCGAGGTCGGCGCCGTCCAGCCGGGCCGGCAGGGGGCGTCCCGGCAGGGACAGGCGCATCGACCGCTGCTGGTCGTCGGCCAGCGCGGACCAGAAGGAGACCCGGTCGGCGAGTACCTGTCCCACGTCGCAGGACGTCGCGACACCGGCATGGGTGGGCCGCCGCGCGTCGTGCACGATCGCGTCGATGGTCCGTTCGAGTTGGGAGACGTGTGCGCGGAGCCGTTCCGCGGTGTCGGTGTCGGTGACCGATTCGGCGTCCAGCCGCAGCGCGGTGACCGGGGTGCGCAGCCGGTGCGAGAGGTCGGCGACGGAGTCGCGTTCCGCGGCGAGCAGCTGCTCGATCCGGGTGGCCAGCCGGTTCAGCGCCCCCGCCATGGCGACGACCTCGGGCGGGCCCCGTTCCGGCACCCGGGTGCGCAGGTCCCCGGCGCGCAGCGCGTCCGCGGCGGCGGCGACCTCGCGGATCGGCGCGCTGACCCGGCGGGCCAGCCGGTCCGCGGCGAGCACGGCGACCCCGAGCAGGACCAGGCCGAGTACCCCCAGGGTGACCGTCGCCCCGACGACCCCTTGATGCAGTTGTTCCTCGGGGACGACGGTGCGGACCACGACGGTGCCGTCCTGGCCGATCACCGGGACGTACAGGACCCGGTCGCGGCCCACCGTCCGGGTGGTGGCGCTGCCCTGCCGGGCGGCGACGAGGTAGGGGTCATCCGCCTGGATCTCCGCCCCGATGGTCGTCCCGTCCGGGAGGATGAGCGAGGTGCTGCCCCCCGGACGGTCCCCGACCTGGCCGGCCACGAGCCGGCGCAACTGGTCGTGGTCGGCGACCTTGACCGCGATGGTGCCGAGGGATTGCGCCTCGATCCGGGCACCGTTCACCGCCCGGTCCTCGGCGAGGGTGCGCAACAGCAGGGCGAGGGGGATGAGGAATGCCAGAACGACGGCTGAGGTGGTGGCCGCGACGAGGAAGGACAGGCGCCGACGCATCGCGGGGTTGCCTACTCCCCGTCGGGGGCGGCCAGCCGGATCCCGACGCCCCGGGAACTGTGCAGGTAGCGGGGGGCGGCGGCGGTTTCTCCGAGTTTCCGGCGCAGCCAGGACAAATGCACGTCGACGGTGCGTTCACCGCCCCCGTACGGCTGGCGCCATACTTCGGCGAGCAGGTCCCGCTTGCTCACCACCTCCCCGGCCCGTTGGGCGAGGGCGAGCAGCAGGTCGAATTCCTTGCGGGACAGTTCCAGTGCCCGCCCGTCCAAGGACGCCTCCCGGGTGCGGGGGTCGACGGTGAGCCCGCCGACGGTGATCGGTCCCCCACTGCGCGGGGATCCGCTGCGCCGCAGCACCGCCCGGATCCGGGCGTCCAGGTGGTCGGCCCCGAACGGTTTCACCACGAAGTCGTCCGCCCCCGCGTCCAACGCCGTGACCACCGACGCGTCGTCGTCGCGGGCAGTGATGATGATGACCGGGATGGAACTCACCGAGCGGATCATGGAGAGTACTTGGAGGCCGTCCACATCGGGGAGTCCGAGATCGAGCAGGACGACGTCGGGCCGGTCGTCGATGAGCGACTGCAGCCCGGGCAGTCCGGCGGGTTGCCAGGTCACGGCGTGACCTCGTTCGGTGAGGGCCCGGCCGAGGGCGGACCGGATGCCGGAGTCGTCCTCCACGAGCAGGATGAGGGCCACGCCCGCGAAGGTACGCCCTCCCCGCCGCCGCGGCACAGGATCCGCGCCCGGGGTGGGGTCGCCCCGGGCGGGAGGGGGCCGGGATGGGACACCTGATCCGGGCGGTCGGCGGGGCCCTCCTCTGGGCGTGCTGCGTGGCCGGGGTGGCGATCGGCTCGTGGCTGGCCATCGATTCCGCGGGACGTCAGGTGGGGCTGAGTACCGCGGGCGGTGAGGACGTCCCGGTGTCGAGCGCCCCGGCGACCACCGGAACCCCGTCCGGCACCCCGACGACCGTGAGCAGCCCGTCTCCGAGCGGGACGAGGACGTCGACCCGCACGACCCCGCCGTCCCGGACGCCCGCGACCTCCCCGCCGGAGG
>JARRQM010000369.1:0-2968 GCA_037381765.1 Kineosporiaceae bacterium | reverse complement strand
GGGTCGCTCCCGGCCTGCTCTCCTGGGATGCCTGGCAGGCGTTGCGGGAGTCCGCGGCGGTCTTCGCCGCCGCCCCCGACCCGGAGTGGGCCGAGCGGCTCGCCGACGCCGGGGTCGAGGTCACTGACGTCGCCGGGGATCCCGTGCCGCACCGGGCGGGCCTGCTCGTCGAGCGGGCGGCCCACGGCGAGCAGGTGGCCTGGTTCGGTTCCCCGGACGGGGACCCCGGGCTCACCGATGCCGTGGCGGAACATCTCGTGCCGTATGCGGTGGCCGGGCGCCCTCCCGAGGTGGAGATCGTCACCGGTGCCCACGACCTGCCCGGTTCCCGGCTACTCGATCTCGTCGCGGTGATGGATGTGCTCCGTTCCCCGGGGGGTTGCCCGTGGGACGGGGAGCAGACGCACCGCACCTTGTTGCCGTACCTGCTGGAGGAGACCCACGAGGTCATCGAGGCGATCGAGTCCGGCGACCGGGATCACCTCCGCGAGGAGCTCGGCGACCTGCTGCTCCAGGTGGTTTTCCACGCCCGGATCGCCGAGGAGGACCCGGACCGCCCGTTCGGTGTCGACGAGGTCGCTGCGGCGATCGTCGCGAAGCTCGTGCACCGGCATCCGCACGTGTTCGGCGGGGTCGAGGTGACCGGTAGCGACCAGGTGAAGGACAACTGGGAGCAGATCAAGGCCGCCGAGAAGGGCCGTACCGGCCCGTTCGAGGGCATCCCGGCGACCCTGCCGGCACTGGCCCGGGCCCAGAAGATGCTCGGTCGGCTGGACCGGAACGGCGCTGACCCGGCGGCGGCGGCGCAGGTCGCCGCGGACGGTGACACGGTGGCCGCGGACCTGTTCGCCGCGGTGCTCCGGGCCAGCGGTGCGGGGGAGGACGCGGAGAGTTTGCTCCGGGCGGCACTGTCCCGGCTCCCCGGGGACTGACCCCTCCCGCGTTCCCGGGGCCGCCGGCTCCTGCGGCAGGATGGCGCCCATGGAACGACCTCCGCGGGTGTACGTCCCCGGCCTGCATGACGACGGCCCGCACGACCACGGCGGCCAGGAGCACGGTGACGGCCACAACGGCCACGACCACGGCCACGACCACGACCACGATCGCCCGTGGGACGGGGACCTGTGGGGTGCCGGCGGCGAGGAGTTCCACCGGGTGGCCGAGCGGGTCGTCGACGCCTTGCTGGAGTCGTTCCCGGAGGCGGCCACCGACCTCGGGGAACACCGGTTCGACGATCGTCTCGACGACCTGTCGGCTGCGGGTCTCGCCGACCGGGCGGGGCTGCTCGCCGAGGCCACCGACGCCCTCGATTCCCTGGACGATTCCGCCCTCGACCGCGCCGACCTCGTCGACCTGGAGTTGCTGCGCACCTGGGTCTCCCGGGAGCAGTGGACCTGGACGGAGCTGCGCCCGCAGGAACACGACCCGCTGCTCTGGCTGCCCGGGGATGCCCTGTACCCGTTGCTCGCCCGCGACCCCGCAGATCCGGCGGCGACCTTGCGGGCCCTCGCCGCCCGGCTCGCCGCGGTCCCGGACCGGCTCACCCTCGCCCGGAACACCCTCCGGGACATGCCGCAGGTGCACGTGCGGACCGCGGCGGCCCGGGCCCGGGGCACGGTCGCCCTGCTCGGCGCCGATGTGGATGCCCTGCTGGCCGTTGATCCGGGGCTGGCCGGGCTGGTCGATCCGGCGCGGGTCGCCGCCGCGGAGGCCCTCGACGGGTTCGCCGCCTGGCTGGAGGATCGGGCCGGGGACGCCGACGGTGACCCCCGGCTCGGCGCCGAACGGTTCGCCGCGAAGCTCTGGTACACCCTCGACACCACCCTCGACCCGGATACCCTGCTGGCCCGCGCCGAGCAGCGGCTCGGGCAGGTCGAGGAGGAACTGGCCGCGCTGGCCGCCCGGCTCGACGGCGGGCCGTCCCGTCCCGGGCAGGTCCGCGAGGTGCTGGATCGGCTCGCCGCCGGGGAACCGGTCACCGATGCGGATGTGCTCGACCGGTGTGTGCGGGCAGTTGACCTGCTCACCGCCCGGGTTCGTGAACTCGACCTGGTCACCGTGCCGGATGACCCGGTCCGGGTCATCGTCATGCCGGAGTCCCGGCGCGGGACCGCCGTCGCCTACTGCGATCCGCCGGGGCCGTTGGAGCCGCCCCGTGCGGACGGGGCGGCTCCGGCGTCGTTGTTCGCCGTGTCACCGACCCCCGCGGACTGGCCGGCCGACCGGGTGGCCTCGTTCTACCGCGAGTACAACGGTCACCTGCTGCGGAATCTCGCCGCCCATGAGGCCGTTCCGGGACATGCGTTGCAGCTCGCGCACGCCGCGCGGTACCGCGGGGCCACCCGGGTGCGTGCGGCGACGACGAGCGGCACGTTCGTGGAGGGCTGGGCGGTGTACGCGGAGTCGCTGATCGCCTCGGTCGGGCTGGGGCTCGGTGCCGCGGTCGATGACGGGCTGCGCGCGCAGCAGTTGAAGATGCAGTTGCGCAGCGTCCTGAACGCGATCCTGGACGTGCGGGTGCACACCCGGGGGATGTCCGAGGAGGAGGCGCGGGAACTGCTCACCGGGCGGGGGCACCAGGAGATGGGGGAAGTTGCCGGGAAGTGGCGGCGGGCCCTACTCACCTCGACCCAGCTGTCCACCTACGCCGTCGGGTACGAGGAAGTTTCCGGGGTGCTGCGCCGGTTGCGCGCGGCCCGTCCCGGGGCGGCGGAACGGGAACTGCACGATGCCGTGCTCGCGTACGGGAGCCCGTCCCCGCGGCACCTCGATCTCTTGCTTGACCTGCCGGGCTGAATACCCGCCGGGTCGGCGGTCCGACGGTGCGGTCCGCCGGCGCGGTCCGACCGTTCGGTTCGACGGTGTGGTCCGCCGGCGCGGTCCGACGGTTCGGTTCGACCGTTCGGTTCGACCGTTCGGTTCGACGGTTCGGTCCGCTGGCGCGGTTCGCTGGCGCGGTTCGACGGTG
>JARRQM010000368.1:0-2981 GCA_037381765.1 Kineosporiaceae bacterium | reverse complement strand
GCACCAGGCAGCGGGGAGCACCGGGTGGCCGAAGTGACACACCGCTCCGGTGACGCCCGGTGACCGGTCACCCGGTCGGATCCCCCGACCGGGTGCTCAAGCTCACGGCCCGCCCGGCCGAAGACCCAGTCAGCCACGGACGGCTGCCCTCCCAGCGCACGGACCCTGAGCGCGCTCCCCGTGGAGGTTTCATGCCGTCCAGCCGGCTGGCCCGTCTCACGATCCCCGTGCTCGTGGTCGTCGTCGTCGTCATGATGGTCGTCCCCCTTCCTGCGGTCATCCTCGACGTACTCATCGCCGCGAACATCGCCGGAGCCCTCGTCGTCCTGCTCGTCGCCATGCAGGTGCGCAAGACGCTGGAATTCGCGGTCTTCCCCACCCTCGTACTCGTCGGCACGATCCTGCGGCTCGCCCTCAACGTGTCCTCCACCCGGCTCGTGCTCCGCGACGGCTACGCCGGGCATGTCATCGACGCCTTCGGGAACATCGTCATCGGCGGCTCCATGGTGATCGGCCTCGTCGTCTTCGCGATCCTGGTGATCATCCAGCTCACCGTGGTCACCCAGGGGGCGGCCCGGGTCGCCGAGGTCGGTGCCCGGTTCACCCTCGACGCGATGCCCGGCAAGCAGATGGCCATCGACGCCGACCTCAACTCCGGGCTCATCGACGAGGACGAAGCGCGTCGGCGCCGCAAGGAGATCGGCGCGGAAGCGGACTTCTACGGTGCGATGGACGGCGGCACGAAGTTCGTCAAAGGGGACGCCGTCGCCTCGGTGATCATCACCCTGGTCAACCTCGTCGGCGGTTTCGCCGTCGGCATGGTGCAGAAAGGGATGAGCCCGAGCGAGTCGATCAACACGTACAGTCTGCTGTCCGTCGGGGACGGCCTGGTGTCCCAGATCCCGGCCCTCCTCATGTCCGTGGCCACCGGCGTCATCGTCACCCGCGCCACCAGCGAAGGGGACGTCGGCAACGACCTGATCGGGCAGCTGTCCCGGCACGTCGAAGCCCTCCGGATCGGCGGGATCGCCCTGCTCGGGCTCAGCCTCATCCCGGGGATGCCGAAACTGCCGTTCCTGTTCGTCGGGATGATGCTGCTCGCCGCCTCGATGCGGCCGGCGGCCCGCTCCGGGGACGCCGAGGGCCCGGACGGCAGCGAACCGCTGCCCGCGCTCCCCCCCGGGTCCACCCCCGCCGAACAAGAAAACAATCAACTCACCGAATCGCTGCGGGTCGACCCCCTGGAGTTGCTGCTCGCCCCCGACCTCGTCGACCTCGTCGACCCTTCCCGCGGCGGGGACCTACTCGACCGGGTTCGGGCACTGCGCCGGAAAACCGCCCTCGACCTCGGCATCGTGCTCCCCCCGGTGCGGACCCGGGACGGCGCCGGACTCGCCCCCGGCAGCTACGAGATCCGGGTCGGCGGGGTGACCGCGGCAACCGGCGAAGCGCCTCCCGGCTACCTGCTCGCCATCGGCGACGCCCCCGACATGCTTCCCGGACGGCGCACCACGGAACCCGTGTTCGGCCTGCCCGCGGTCTGGGTACCGCTGGAGCACCGGGCCACCGCCGAACTCGTCGGGGCCACCCTGGTGGAACGGGCCGCCGTGGTCACCACCCACCTCGCCGAGACGGTCCGGCAGAACGCCTCCCGCCTGCTGTCCCTCGACGGCGTACAAGAACTCCTCGATGTGCTCAAGCACGACCGTCCGGCGACCGTGGAAGAACTCGTGCCCTCACTCCTGCCGCTGTCCGCCGTACAACGGGTGCTCCAAGGCCTGCTGGAAGAACAAGTGTCGATCCGCGACCTCGGTCGGGTCCTCGAAGGCGTCGGGCAGCGGGCCCGCTCCACCACCGACCCGGACGCCCTCCTCGAAGCCGCCCGCGCCTCCCTCGGCCCCGCGCTCACCTCCCCGTACACGGTGACCGGCGCCCTGCACGCGATCACCCTCGATCCCGGCACCGAACAAGAAGTGGCCGAGGGCCTCCGGGGCAGCGAACAAGGCGTGATGCTCGCGATGGACCCCGGACGCGCCGGACACCTCGTGCAACAACTGTCGGAGATCACGCGCCGCGCCGAGGACGGGGGACTCACCCCCGTCCTCCTCGTCGCCGGGCCGCTGCGGCTACCGCTGCGCCGGCTGCTGCACAACAACCTCCCCAACCTCCCGGTGCTCAGCTTCACCGAAACCGCCGGGGTTGCCTCCATCGAGACCGTCGGACAGGTGAGCCGTGGCCACGAATTTGTTGCTTGAGGGCGACGACCTGGAAGCGCTGCTGATCCGCGCACACGCCGAAGGCGGGGTCGACGCGAGGATCGTGCGGGCCGAGAAAGTGCGGCGCGGCGGGATGCTCGGATTCTTCTCCAAAGAGAGCTTCGAGGTCGCGGTCGAGATCCCGGACCACGCGACTGGGACGACACCGGCAGAACCGGCCGGCGAAACCGCACCCCCGGACCCGACCGGACCCGCCAGCGCGCCGGCGCGCCAGGCGACTCCCCAGGCAACGCCCCAGGCAACGCCCCAGGCAACGCCCCAGGCAACGCCCCAGGCAACGCCCCAGGCAACGCCCCAGGAGATCGTCGCCCAGACGGTCGCCCGGGCGAGCAGGCAGGCCGCGGTGGCCCGGGCCAGCGCCCACGCAACCTCCCCCGCAGCGATCCCGGCGCTCCCTTTCCCGTTTCCGGCCCCGGGTCCGGAACCGACCCCTGACCCGGCCCGGTTCGCCGCCGAGGGACTACTCGGGCTCGCCGACCGGGTCAGCGCCGCCGAACGCGCCGCGGTCGCGGCCACCACCGGTACGACACCGGAACACCACGACATCCACCTGGCCGAACGCGCCCGCCCGGCGGAACGGATCGAACTTCCCGGCCCGGCCCAGGAGCGGGCCCTCGTCGGAGCCCTGACCATGTCCTCCCGCGGCGGCAACGCCGCAACCGGAGCCTCCGGGTACGGACCGGAACCCGGAAGCGACCCCGAACC
>JARRQM010000367.1:0-2990 GCA_037381765.1 Kineosporiaceae bacterium | reverse complement strand
GACGTCCCCGGGACCGTGACCGGAGCTGCGGCGGACTGGGGCACGTTCTACGCGGTGCTGCGCGTCCTGCCCTACGCCCGCCGGGCGGCACGGGACGGTTCTCTCACCCCCGCCGGGCTGCGGACCGTCGAGCGGGTTTGTGAGCGGCTACGGGCCGGGGACGCCCGGCTCACCGGTCCCGACGAGCCGGTCGCCCGCCTGCACGGGGATCTCTGGTCGGGCAACGTCCTGTGGACGGCTTCCGGAGCGGTACTGATCGACCCCGCAGCTCATGGTGGCCACCGGGAAACCGACCTCGCCATGCTCGCCCTGTTCGGCCTACCCCACCTCGACCGGGTCCTCGCCGCCTACCAAGAAGTCTGGCCGCTGGCCCCGGGCTGGCAGCACCGGGTGGGGTTGCACCAGCTGCACCCACTGCTGGTACATGCGGCACTCTTCGGATCCGGGTACGGTGCCCAGGCCGCGTCCGTGGCCGCCCGGTACGGCTAGCCGAGGCGGTACGCGATTGGCCTGGGCGACACGACTCACCGGACCCGTCCCGCCCGGACCCTGGGCGCCCTCTCCGGCACACCCCGGATTCCGGGCACATCAACCGGTATGAAAGAGTCCAGCCCGCCGGGAGCCTGCGCGGCTCCGGACGGGAAGCACTCCGGAGGTACCGCCGCCCGTGGGGGCGGAGCCACTGTCCCGTCCCGCGCGAGCGGGTCCCGGTCAATGCCGTACGGGATGGGACGGGCAGCAGGGGGAACGATGTCGAATGTGTGGTCAGCGCCAGTTCAGCAGTGTCGTGCCTGTGGCAGTGCCCTGCAGCCCGGCGCCGGACAGTGCCCACGGTGCGGCGCCCTCGTCGATGCCGCTTCATGGCAGGGCGCAGGATCCCCGCAGAACCCGTACCCCCAGAGCTCCGGCTACGCCCAGCAGGCCCCGTACGCCCAGAACCCCGGCTACGCCCAGCAGAACCCGTACGCCCACCCCGAATACCCGCAGCACCCCGGTTACGCCCAGCAGAGCCCGTACCCGCAGAACCCCGGTTATCCCCAGCAGAACCCGTACCCCCAGAACCCCGGCTACGCCCAGTACCCGGGGATGGGCCCGGGGTCCGCGGCGCCGGGCCGGCCCGGCGGGTCCACCGGGTTGATCGTGGTCCTGGTCGTCATCGCGGTCTTCGTTCTCGGCGCTGGTGGTGCCACAGCCTGGTTCCTGACCGGCGACGGCGGGACAACGGGCGCCTCGGGCACGGGTGATCCCCGTCATGCCGTCGCCGACGCGTTCGACGGGGCGATGGAGTCCCTCGCGTCCCGGGACGCCGGTCAGGTTTGTGACAGCACGTACGGCTTCGGCGAGGACACCTTGTATGCCGATCGCCAGAAATGCCTCGCCACGTACGAGAAAGCCGTCGACGCGATGACCAGCGCGGATCTCGACAAGTTCCGCGCAGCAACCATCGACCCGGACGCCATGCAGGTCATGGGCGACGGCACCATCGTCTTCTGGAGTACCTCCATCTCCTGGACGAAGGGAAAACCGGGCAAAATGGATAGCAACGGGACCGCCGTGGCCCTCGTCTGGCGCGAGTACCCGGGACGCGGCTGGCGGGAAGTCGGGCAGAAGATGGCGGGCTCGGATGGTGTCCGCATCGGACATATCCCCGATGACCTGCCGGATCAGCCCGTCTGAGGCGGTCGGATCCGGCGGGGGACCCCGTTCCGGGACCGCGTAGCGCCGGAAGACGCTTCCCGGAGCGAGCGGATCGCCCATCTGACGGGACTGGCCGCCGAACGGACCGGCGCACCGCACGCAGGGGCCACGGACCGGCCCCGTCACCGTCCCGGAGCAGGCCAGCGCCGCCGGACCATGAGGGCGAGTACGACGGCGACGGCAACCGCGGCTGCGGCCCCGGTATAGGACAGTCCCGGACCGGCGAGGTCGACGAGAACCCCACCGATGGCGGTCCCCGCAGCCGACCCGCCGGCGAGCCCGGTGGTCAACCAGGACTGTGCCTCCCCGAGGCGGTGCTGCGGGGCGAGCCCGTCGACGAGGGACTGCTGGACGATGAGCGACGGGGCGACACTCATTCCCGTGGCGAACAGCACCGGCAGCAGCACCCCCAGCCGGGCCTTCGCGGGAAGGTGGGCGAGAACGGTGAACAGCAGCCCGCCGAGAACGAGGAGGCCGAGGGCGAACCCGGTGAGGGCGACCGGTAGCCGCCGGTGCTCGGGGGTCCGCCAGGTCCTCGCCCCGTACCAGAGACCACCCGTCACGCTGCCGCCGGAGACGGCGGCGAACAGCAGTCCGACCGCGGTGGGGGCGTTCAGGACCTCGCGCGCGGTGGCCGCGATCGCCACGTCGAGATGCCCGAAGCCGACGGCCATGGCCGCGGAGACGGCGAGCACCGCAGGCATCCCCCGGGCCCGCAGCGGCGACACGGCCCGGGTGCCCGGCCCGTCCGGGGGCGGGGCCGGAACCCAGGTGCGGGCCGGGGCCGACAGGACGTACCCCACCGTCCCGGTGAACAGCAGCCCCGCCGTGACGAGCAGCGGCATCACCGGCGGGACGGCCAGGAGCAAAGCGGACAGCAACAGCGGCCCACCGACGAAGATCGTCTCCACGGCGGTGGCGTCCAGCGCGTACGCGGCATCGAGGTCCTCGGTTCCGGACAGCAGCACCCGCCAGGCCCCCCGCATCGCCGGGGTGATCACCGGGAAGGTGAGGCCGCAGACGGCGGCCAGGACGATGAGCGGGCCGTCCCCGACCCCGTGCACGCTGGCGATGGCCAGGGCGGTGAGCATCCCGGCCGACACCGTCGCCGCCGGGAGGAGCACCTGGGGCTGCCCGAAGGCGTCCATGGCCCGACCGAGCAGGGGGGCCCCGGAGGCCGACCCGAGGGCGTAGGCGGCGGTGACGAGCCCCGCCGAGGTGTAGGTTCCGCGCACCTGTTGGATGAGCAGGACCATGCAGAGCGGCACCATGGAAATCGGCAGCCGGGCGAG
>JARRQM010000366.1:0-3782 GCA_037381765.1 Kineosporiaceae bacterium | reverse complement strand
CCTTCCCGGGCCGGCGCCGTCCGGATTTCCTCGGACAGGTCCCCGCCCCGGGCGAGCAGGTCGGCGACGGCCTCGGCGGGGCGGGGCCGCGACCACAGGTAGCCCTGGCCGGTCGGGCAGCCGAAGGACCGCAGCGTGTCGAGTTGGGCCTGGTTCTCCACCCCTTCGGCGATGACCTGGAGGTTGAGGGCGGTCCCGAGGGCGATGATGCTGCGCAGCAGCGCGGCCTCATCCCCGTCGCCCCGTTCGATTCCGGTGACGAAGCTCTTGTCCACTTTGAGCACGGTGACGGGGAGGTCCCGCAGGTAGCTCAGCGAGGAATAGCCGGTGCCGAAGTCGTCCAGGGCCAGCCGGACCCCGGTGGCGGACAGCTGTCCGAGCCTGTGCCGGGCCAGGCCGAGGTCGCGTACCAGTGCTGTCTCGGTGATCTCCAGGACGAGCTGCCCCGGGGCGACCTTGGTCCGGTCCAGCAGAGACAGCAAGCGCCCGGGTAGGGACACGTCGGCGAGCTGGTCGGCGGACAGGTTCACCTCCAGGGTCAGCGGCCGGTCCCGCGGGAAGTCCGCCTGCCAGCGGGCCAGCTGCTGCATGGCCTCCTCCAGCACCCAGCGTCCGAGCGGGACGATCAGTCCGCTGGTCTCGGCGAGCGGGACGAACACGTCGGGCGGGATCGGGCCCCGTTGCGGGTGCACCCAGCGCAGCAGCGCCTCCACCCCGCACAAGGTGTTGTCGGCGAGGTCGACGATCGGCTGGTAGAGCACGGTGAACTGGCCGTTTTCCCAGGCGCTCACCAGGTCGGCGGCGAGTTCGGTGCGTTCCCGGGTGACCTGCTGCATCCACGGCTCGTAGAGGGTGAGCCCGCTCTGCGGAACGGACTTCGCCACGGACAGGGCGACCGCGGCCCGGCGGAGAAGGTCATCGGCGTTCGCCGGTTCCTCTGCCGGGTGGTGCAGTACCGCACCGAACGCCGCCGCCGTATGGAGGCGGCGGCCGTCGATGTCTATCGGATCGTTCAGGGCGACCTGGAGCCGGGCGACGATCTCCTGCACGTCCCGGGAGGTGCTGGCGCCGGTGGCGAGGACGGCGAATTCGTCGGCGCCGAGCCGGGCCACGCGGGCGCGGCGGCCGACGGCCTGGTGGAAACGGGCCCCCACCGTGCGCAGCAGCCGGTCACCGGTGTCATGTCCGAAGCCGTCGTTGACGTCGGAGAATCGGGACAGGTCGACGAGCAGCACGGTGAGCGGGTGCGTCCCTTCAGCGAGGATCTCCTCAAGTTTCTCGGTGACCAGGGTGCGATTGCCCAGCCCGGTGAGATCGTCGTGGGTGGCGCGCATCCGCAGGGTGCCGAGCAGGTCGGTGAGCCGGTCCCGGGCGACGATGACGGCACGGGACATCTGGGCGAACTCGTCCCGGCCCGGCAGCGGCGGCGTCTGGTGCAGGGCGCCGGTGGTCACCGTGCTGATGTCGGCGAGGACGGTCCGGACGTCCTGGGTGGTTGCCCGGAACAGGGCGAGTACCAGGTAGGCGCCACCGAGCAGGGCGATCAGGGCGAGCAGCAGCGGCTGCAGTCGACGGAAGGCGAGTTCGGAACGCCGGTCGAGGATCTGCTCATCGAGGGCCTCGGCGAGGGCGAGGGCGAGAGCGGATCCGGTGGCGGCCACCTGCCGGGTGGTCTCCGCATCCGGGTCCGGCAGTCCATCGGCGAAGCTGCGGACGGAGGAGGTAAGGGACTGTTCGGCGGGCCACAGGTCGGGGGTCGTGTCCGATGGCATGCTGGCCCGGGCCCCCTGGAGGCCGTCGTGCAGTTCGGCGACCGCGGTGCCGAGGAACCGGCGGCAGGCCCACAGCTCCCCGGTCGTGGCGGTTCCGGAGCCGGTCGGGACGTCGGCCCGGCACCGGTGCACCGCGAAGAGCACCGCAGGCAGCTGCTGGGACAGCACCGTTGCCGCGTCGTGGCTGCCCAGGGACTGGTCCAGGGCGAGTCCGGAGGCCCGGGTGGCCTCGGCGACGAGTTCCTCCACCTGGGTGGCGAGGACGTAGGCATGGGACCGGACGGCGGCGGCACCACCGTCGGCGGCCATCGCGTCCTGGCCGGAGATCAGGTCCCGGAGCCGGGTCCGCAGGGACGGCCAGCGTTCCGGGACCGGGTACAGGGCGGGGTCGGGGTGTTCGGCGAGGGCGAGGTCGACGTCGGCGACGGCGGCCCGGACTGCGGCCGTTCCGCGGCCGGTGTCTCCGTCGAGGTCCTCCAGCTGGGCGGCGACCCGGACCAGCGGGAGGACCACGGCGACCCCGCTCCGCTCCCGGTCGAGGGTGGCGAGATCGCCGGAGTCAGCCCGCCAGCCGGCGCCCAGGCTCGCGACGAGCGGGATGAGCAGGAGCAAGATGACGACGATGAGTTTGCTGGCAATCCCGAGTCGACGCATGAGCCGCATGCCGGGCCCCAGCAGGGAGGGCATCGGTGCCCCCTCCTCTCACCCCGGTGGACCGGCCTCCTCGCCGGTCCCGGGTGGCATGGTCGACCTCTCGCAGATGCTTCGACCAGGTGCGGGAGTCGCTGGATGGGCCGTCCGCGTGACGGATCCGGGGGACCGCCCGCACGCGGGCGCGGCGGGGTTGGCAGACTTTCCCCGTGCGTGTCCTCGTGGCTCCGGACTCTTTCGGTGGCACCCTCACGGCGGTTGAGGCCGCCGAGGCGATCGCGAACGGGTGGCGACGTCAATCCCCGGAGGACACGATCGAGACCTGTCCGCTGTCCGACGGGGGGCCGGGATTCCTCGACGTGCTCGAATCCGGGCTCGGTGCCACCCGCCGGGAGGTCGAGGTACGCGGGCCGCTGGGGGAGCCGACCACCGCCGCCCTGCTGCTGCGCGAGGACCCGGACGGGGTGCTCACCGCCTACCTGGAGACCGCCCAGGTGATCGGGCTGCACCTCGGGGCGGCCCGGGCCCTCGGCGCCCGGCGGGTCGTCGTCGGGCTCGGCGGCTCGGCGACCAATGACGCGGGGGCGGGCATGCTCGCCGCGCTCGCCGAGGACGCCGGGTTGACCGGATCCACCCGGTTCGTCGAGCGGCTCACCGCCGGTGGCGGCGCCCTCGGCGGGGTACCCGCCGGTGACCTGACCCCGCTCGCGGCGCTGCGGGCCCGGTGGGCGGACGTCGACATCCGGATCGCCAGCGACGTGGACTCCCCGCTGCTCGGTTTCCACGGGGCCAGCGCCGGGTACGCGGAGCAGAAGGGGGCCACCGCCGAGCAGGCCCAGACCCTGGACCGCAGCCTCGGGGATTTCGCCGCCGCGGCCACCCGGGCAGTGGGCCTGCCGCCGCGGCTCAGCGCCGAACCCGGGGCCGGAGCTGCCGGTGGCCTCGGATTCGGGCTCATGCTCATCGGGGGTCGGCGGTCCGCCGGCACCGACGCCGTACTCGATGCCGTCGGGCTCACCGAACGGTTGGGCCGGCAGGACCTCGTCGTCACCGGGGAGGGCTGCTTCGACTGGCAGTCCCTGCGCGGGAAGGTGATCGCCGGGGTGGCCCGTACCGCCCGGGAGGCCGGTGTGCCGGTCGTCGTCATCGCCGGACAGGTGCAGGTGGGGCGCCGGGAAATGACCGCGGTCGGGGTGGATGCGGCCTATCCGGTGGCCCGGGGGGCCGAGGAGGTCGCCGCCTCCCTCGCTGCCCCGGCCACCAGGCTGTCCGCCCGGTCCGAGCGGGTCGCCCGGACCTGGTCCCGGTAGGGCGCTGCCGACGGTCACCCGGCCATCTGCTCGGTCACCCGGCCATCTG
>JARRQM010000365.1:0-3721 GCA_037381765.1 Kineosporiaceae bacterium | reverse complement strand
TCACCGGCACGGAGAAGCCTTTCGACGATCTTCACGGTGTCTCCCCAGTACTCGACCTGCCGCCCGCGGCAGCATCCCGGCGTTCTCCGGGCATGACGAACACGCGCCCTCGGCGGTGCCCCAACCATCGTAGACAGGCGTGACGAGGGAACCGAACGGATCCGGTACCGAATCGTCGTTGCCCGCCCCGCCCCGGAACGGCAGGCTCACCGCATGGACGTACCGACATGGGCACCGTCACTCACCGACGGTGTGGTCACCTTGCGCCGTCACACCCCGGAAGACCGCGACGGCGTACTCGCCCAATGCCGCGACCCGCAGACGCAGCGCTGGACCTCGGTCCCCGTGCCCTACCGGATGGAGGACGCCGAGGAGTTCCTCGCCCGGCGCGAGGAGCAGTGGCGGACCGGCCGGTTCCTCGCCTTCGCCGTGGAAACCGACGGGCGTTTCGCCGGGACGGTCGACCTGCGCCCGAACGGCCGGGGCAGCGCCGAGGTCGGCTACGGGCTCGGCCCCTGGGCCCGCGGGAGGGGGGTAATGACCCGCTCCCTGAGACTGCTGCTCGGCTGGGGTTTCGACGCCCTCGACCTCGAAGTCGTGCACTGGCGGGCGGTGGCCGGGAACTGGGCGAGCCGCCGGGCCGCCTGGAAGGTCGGGTTCCGGGTCGAGGGCCTTGTCCGGGGGCTCCTCCCGGACCGCACCGGCACCCTTGACGCCTGGATCGGCTCGCTGCGCCGCGACGAACCGCTGGAACCGGCCCATCCCTGGCACACCCCACCGGAACTGGCCGGGGACGGAGTCCGGTTACGCGGCCATCGGGACACCGACGTCATGCGGATCGCCGAGGCCGGGGCCGATGCGCGCACCCAGCTCTGGTTGCCGCAGCTGCCCTCCCCGTACACGATGCAGGACGCCGTCGTCCACGTGGAGGACGTCCGGGAGCAGCAGGCCGCCGGGCGATCCATGTTCTGGGCCGTCACCCCGCCCGACCGGGACGACCTGGCCGGGGAGGTCGGCCTGGTCGGCCTCGCCGCACCGTCCGGGGCCGGAGAGCTCGGCTACTGGGCCCATCCGGACGCCCGCGGACGGGGGCTCACCAGTCAGGCCGTACACCTCGCCGCCCGGTACGCGCTGAGGCCGGTCCCGGACGGCGGGCTGGGACTGCGCCGGCTGGTGATCCGGGTGGCCGAGGGCAACACCGCCTCCGAACAGGTCGCGCTGCGGGCCGGGTTCCAGCCGAGCGGCACCGACCGCGAAGCGGAGTTGCTGCGTGACGGAACCGCGGTGGACCTACGTCGCTACGACCTCACCGCCACCGACCTCACCTGACCCCCGGCGCTGCCGGCACACCCCAGCACCCTCCGGAGTCACCCGGAGCCCGGCACCACCCCGAACCCCCGCCGTTTCGGGCACGGGGTGACACCGTGTCGGAAACGTGGGTGCGGGGTGACACCGTGCCCCATCCGCGTGGGTGCGGAGCCACATCCTGCTGCTGGACCCCGCCCAGATCGTGGTCCCTCGGGCCGTGGCCTCAGCGGAGGCCCTCCCGGGAGCGGGGCCAGGACGGGAGCCGGGAGCCGGAAGTCGGCGGTGGCTCACTCCGGGAGGGCGGCGGCGAGTTCCACCGCGAGGTCACCGGGACCGGTGACAGCCACCCCGGACAGGCCGAGCCACTCCGCCATGAGCCCGAGTTCGGCGGCGAGTTCCGCAGCCACCTCCGCGGACCCCGGCCCCCGCGGATCGGTCGGTTCCCGCCAGGCCGCCTGCACCCGCAGTACGCCCCCGACCCCGGCGGCCCGGTCGGCCTTCAGATCGACGCGGGCCACCAGCCGGGAACCGAGCAGGAACGGCAGGACGTAGTAGCCGTGCACCCGACGATCCGCTGGCGTATAGATTTCGAGCCGGTACCGGAACCCGAACAGGGCCTCGGTACGCGGTCGGGTCCAGATGAGTGAGTCGAACGGGGAGAGCAGGGCCCGGGCCCGCACCCGACGGGGTACGCGGGCCGAAGCATGGAGGTAGGCGGGTCGTTTCCAGCCTTCCACGGTCACCGGAAGAAGTTGCCCGGCGTCGACGAGTTCGTCCACGGCACGGCGGGTCTCCTCCGCCCGGAGCCGGAAGTAGTCGCGTAGGCATCCGAGGGTGGCCACGCCCTGGGCCCGTGCCGCCAGCGCCACGAGTGCCCGGACGGCCTCGGCCGATTCCGGGTCGGGGGCGTCGGCGACGGCGACGGGAAGTACCCGGGCCGGCAGGTCGTAGCGCCGCTCGAACTGCGCGGTGCGTCCGGCGGAAGTGATCTGCCCGGACCAGAAGAGGAACTCCAGGGCGCGCTTCGTTTCCGACCAGTTCCACCCCCAATCGGATCGGTCCCGGGAGGAGGGGCCCCGGGCTGCTTCGAGTTGCGAGGCTGTGGCCGGTCCCCGGGCTGCCACCTCGGCGAGGACCGCGGCCACGAGTTCGGGCCGGTCACGGACGATGCGCACCATGCCGCCCCAGGCGTCCTCGCCGGCCCGAGCCATCCGGAAGCGGAGCAGCCGGTGGGTGGCCGGGGCAATGAGCGATGCCTCATGTGCCCAGTACTCGACGAGCCGGCGGGGCGCCCGGGACGATGCCGTGTCGAGCAGGCTTCGCGGGTAGGGGCCGAGCCTGCTGAACACGGGCAGGTAGTGGCTACGGGACAGCACATTGACCGAGTCGATCTGCAACGCCCCGACGGTGTCGACGACCTGGTTGAGGTGCCGGGCGGTGATCCGACCGGCCGGCCGGGCCCGGGCGAACCCTTGGGCGGCGAGGGCGATCCGTCGGGCCTCAGCGGCACCGATCCGTTCCCGGCCGCGTGGCCCGGGCGAGGTCACCCCGTCCTGCTCGGAAACGTCCGCTTGCGTTGCCATGGCCGCGATGCTGTCACCCGGTACCGACAGCGGCCCGTCGACCCGACATGGCGGCCACCCCGGAGGGTGGCCGCCCAACAGGTTCCCGGGGCAGATCAGCTACCCGCCGGAACGGGGACCTCCTGGGCTTGCTCCCCGGCGGGGAGGTCATCGGCGCGCAGCCGGATCACGCCGTAGTTCCACCCGCGCCTGCGGTAGACGACGCTGGGCAACCCGCTGTCGGCGTCGACGAAAAGGAAGAAGTCGTGGCCGACCAGTTCCATCTCGTACAACGCCTGGTCCAGGGTCATCGGAATGGCCGCATGGTCCTTGGTCCGGATCACTACCGGACTGTCGTCCAGCGGCTGTTCCTCGTCTTCGTCCTCGGCTTCTTCCCGGGAAATGACGGTGTTCCCGTCGAGCGGGGCGAGGTCGGCGGGTACGGACTGGCGCAAGGTGGCGGGTGTCTGCCGGCCATGGTGCACTTTGCGACGGTCCCGGGTGCGCCGCAATCGTTCCAGCAACTTCCCGAAGGCGAGGTCCAGAGCGGCCAAGGGATCCTCAGCGCTCGCCTCGGCCCGGATCACCGGCCCCTTGTCACGGACGGTGATCTCGACCTTCTCTGCGGTCGAGGCCTGGCGGGGGTTGCGCTCATGGGAAACCTCGACGTCCACGCGGTGCGCGCGGGGGGCGAGCTGGCCGACCTTGGCCAGTTTCTCCTCGGCAAGACGGCGGAAACGTTCGGGGACGTCGAGACGTCGTCCCGTGATCACGATCTCCACAGTAAGGACCTCCTGTCACTCACTCGTCGGAGACGTCCTTCGGCTCATGCCTCGGTCCTCGGCACGGAC
>JARRQM010000364.1:0-5395 GCA_037381765.1 Kineosporiaceae bacterium | reverse complement strand
CGTACACGGACACGACCGTGAGCAGGCCCGGTTCCCCCACGACCCGGTGATCGGACTCCACCCACCGGCCGGTCCCGGCGAACTCCCCCAGCCCGCGCCGCACGTGCGCGGGTTCCGACCGGGACAGTACGGCCACCCCGGCCCGCCCCTTGACCGTGGACTCCTCATGGACCGTATGCCAGTCCGGGCCGACCACCCCGGCGAGCGTGGCGTCGTCGGCCCGAACCTCCTGCAGACACAGCACATCGGGCCGACGCTGCGCCAGCCACGTCTCGACCCCGCGCCGCTGCGCGGCCCGGATCCCGTTCACGTTCGCCGTGACCACCCTGAGCACGCCTTCGGATCCTCCTTCGACCGGCGGGTTCGCCACCACGACGCCCTGACCCCGGCGCGGCGCTCGGACGCCCCGGCGCCCCTCGGGAACGGCTTCCCGGCGCGGGGCGACGCCCCATCCTGCCCTGCCCCGGGCCGGCACGGGGCGGGCGCCCCCGGAAGGACGCCCCGAGACGTACGCCGCGGGGAAAGTGGCTCGCCGCGCCGGTGGCCGCGAACCGCGCCGCGCCGTCGACCGCAACGGTAGGAAAGGGACATGAGCCTCCTCGACGACGCCCTGGACCTCGCCGAGCCGTTGACCGAACTACGGCACGCGCTGCACCGTCACCCCGAACTCGGCCTGGACCTGCCGCGCACCCAGCAGACCGTGCTGGACGCCCTCGACGGGCTCGGACTGGAGATCAGCACGGGCAGGTCATGTACCTCGGTGACCGCGGTCCTGCGGGGCGGAGCCCACCGAACCAGCGGTGCCGGACCGGCCGGGCCCGTCCCGCGGACCCGTCCGGTCGTCCTGCTCCGCGGTGATATGGATGCCCTTCCCGTACACGAGGACCTCGACCTGCCGTTCCGCTCCGAGGTGGACGGCGTCATGCACGCCTGCGGGCACGACCTGCACACCACCATGCTCGTCGGCGCGGCCCGGCTGCTCTCCGCCCACCGGGATCACCTGCCCGGGGACGTCGTGTTCATGTTCCAGCCGGGCGAGGAAGGCCACGACGGGGCCGCCCTGATGATCGCCGACGGGGTGCTCGACGCCGCCGGGCGCCGCCCCGACGCCGCCTTCGCCATCCACGTGATGAGCGCGCTCGCCCCGATCGGCGCGGTCGTCACCCGCCCCGGTCCGTTGATGGCGGCGAGCGACGGGCTGTACGTCGAGGTTCGGGGGCACGGCGGGCACGGGTCGTCACCGCACACGGCCCGGGACCCGCTCCCGGCCGCCTGCGCCATGGTGCTCGCCCTGCAGCAGACGATGACCCGGGAGGTCAGCGCGTACACCCCGGCCGTGCTCACCGTCGGTTCCCTGCATTCGGGGACGAAACGGAACATCATCCCGGACACGGCGACCTTCGAGGCGACGGTACGCACCTTCGACCCCCAGGTCCGGGAACGGATACGTCGGGCCGTGGAACGGACCTGTCGGGGCACCGCGGACGCCCATGCGGTCGAGGTCACCGTCCGGTACGTCGAGGAGTATCCGGTGACCGTGAACGACCCGGTCGAGACCGCTTTCGCCCTCGATGTGGCCCGGGACCTCTTCGGTGCCGGGGTCGTGGCGCAGCTGCCGGATCCGACCAGCGGTTCGGAAGACTTCTCCCGGATACTCGCCGAGGTCCCCGGCGCCATGGTGTTCCTCGGCGCGATGCCCGCGGGGGTCGCCCCGGACCTGGCACCGATCAACCACTCCCCCCGGGCCGCCTTCGACGACACGGTCCTGCCCCGCGGGGCCGCACTGTACGCCGCCCTCGCGGACGCCCGGCTGGCCCGCACCCCTTCCGCGCCGTGATCGTCCACGCCGGATACCGGCGCACCGCGCCGCCGGCCCCGTCCCCGTCCCGGGAGCGGGACGGGGCGGGGACGGGAGCGGGACGGGGACGGGGACGGGGACGGGGACGGGGACGGGTCAGTGTTGCTCGGCGGCCTCGACGACGTTGGCGAGAAGCATCGCCCGGGTCATCGGCCCTACCCCGCCGGGCATCGGCGCGACCCACCCCGCGACGTCGGCGACGTCCGGGGCGAGGTCGCCGAGCAGCCGGGACGTCCCCGCCGCCGGGTCAGCCACCCGGGTGATCCCCACGTCGAGGACGGCCGCCCCCGGCTTGATCATGTCCCCGGTGATGATCCCGGCGACCCCGGCCGCGGCGACGACGACGTCCGCGACCCGGGTGTGTTCGGCCAGGTCACGGGTCCCGGTGTGGCACAGGGTCACCGTGGCGTTCACCGCCCGCCGGGTGAGCAGCAGCCCGAGGGGACGGCCCACGGTGACCCCGCGACCGACCACGCACACCTGGGCGCCCCGCAACGCCACCGCGTACCGGGTAAGCAGCTGCAGCTCGACGATGCCCCGCGGAGTACACGGCGACGGGGACCCCAGGGGGGCATTCACGTTGAGCACGAGCCGCCCGAGGTTCGTCGGGTGCAGCCCGTCGGCGTCCTTGGCCGGGTCCATGATCTCCAGCACCGGCCCGGGGTCCAGCCCCGCCGGAAGGGGGAGCTGGACGATGAACCCGGTGCAGGCGGGGTCGTCGTTGAGGGCCCGGACCGCGTCCTCGACCTCGACCTGGGTGGCCGTGGCGGGCAGGTCGACCCGGATCGAGGCGATCCCGACCTCGGCGCAGTCCCGGTGCTTACCCGCGACATAGGCCCGGCTCCCCGGATCGTCGCCGACGAGGACGGTGCCGAGCCCGGGCCGGATCCCGCGCTCGGCGAGGGCCGCGACCCGCACGGCGAGTTCGGCCTTGATCGCCGCGGCGGTGGCCTTCCCGTCGAGCAGCCGGGCCCGCGACCCGTGACCGCGGGACGCCGTGGCGGATCCGTTCCCGGGAACCGGCTCAGCGCCCGGGCCGGTGGTGCTCCCCGCGTTCACCAGGTCTCCAGACCGTCGTAGAGCGGGAAGTCGGCGGCGAGCCGGTCCACCCGGGCCCGCAGGGCGTCGGTGTCGCAGGTCGGCTGGAGGGCGGCCGCGATGATGTCGGCGACCTCGGTGAACTGCTCGTCGCCGAAGCCCCGGGTGGCCAGCGCCGGGGTCCCGATCCGCAGGCCGGAGGTGACCATCGGCGGGCGCGGGTCGAAGGGGACGGCGTTCCGGTTCACCGTGATGCCGACCTCGTGCAGCCGGTCCTCGGCCTGCTGGCCGTCCAGGGCCGACTCGCGCAGGTCGACCAGGACGAGGTGCACGTCGGTGCCGCCGGTGAGCACGGACACCCCGGCCTTGCCGCAGTCCTCGCCGAGCAACCGGTCGGCGAGGATCTTCGCGCCGCGGATGGTGCGCCGCTGGCGTTCGGCGAATTCCTCGGTGCCGGCGACCTTGAAGGCCGCGGCCTTCGCCGCGATCACGTGCATGAGCGGGCCGCCCTGCTGGCCGGGGAACACCGCGGAGTCGATCTTCTTCGCCCAGTCGGCGCCGCTGAGGATCATCCCGCCGCGCGGGCCGGCCAAGGTCTTGTGCGTCGTCGACGTCGTCACGTGGGCATGCGGCACCGGGCTCGGGTGCTCCCCCGCGGCGACGAGGCCGGAGAAGTGCGCCATGTCGACCATGAACAGGGCACCGACCTCGTCGGCGATGGACCGGAACGCGGCGAAGTCGAGGTGGCGGGGGTAGGCCGACCAGCCCGCGATGATCAGCTGCGGCCGGTGCGCCAACGCCCGGGCCCGGACGGCATCCATGTCGACCCGGAACGTCTGCGGATCGACCCCGTAGGCGGCGACGTCGTACAACCGGCCGGAAAAGTTGATCTTCATGCCGTGGGTGAGGTGCCCCCCGTGCGCGAGTTCCAGGCCGAGGATCCGGTCACCGGCGCGGATCAGGGCGTGCATGGCCGACGCATTGGCCTGGGCGCCGGAGTGCGGCTGCACGTTCGCGTGCTCGGCGCCGTACAGGGCTTTCACCCGGTCGCGGGCGAGGTTCTCGGCGACGTCGACGTACTCGCAGCCGCCGTAGTAGCGCCGCCCGGGATACCCCTCGGCGTACTTGTTCGTCAGCACACTGCCCTGGGCCTCCAGCACGGCCCGGGGGGCGAAGTTCTCGCTGGCGATCATCTCCAGCGTGCCCCGCTGACGCCCGATCTCGGCGGCGAGCACCGCGGCGATCTCGGGGTCGGCCTCGGCGAGCGGGCGTGCGGTGACGGCGCGGGAGTCGCCGTCCGGGAAAGCCGGGGCCGCGACGGAGGACCCGGCGGCGGAGGAATCGGACGAGGATGTCGACGCGGACTGGTCGAGCATGGGTGCTCCTCGGAAGTGAGCGGGCGATCGGTGGGCGAGGTTCGCAGGGCATCGGTTACGCCGCGGGCCCAGGCGAACGACCCGTGGAGGACGACCCTGCCGCTTCCCGGTGGTGACCCACCCGAACGCCAGTCGCGGCGGACCCAGGCTACCAACGTCGGGACCGCCGGGGCACGCTACCGACCCGCCCGCCGGAACGGGACAATCCCGCCAGAACGGAATAGCGCGGGAGAACCCCGGTCGGGGCGAGGCCAGGCGGGGGACCGGACAAAGGGCGGGGCGAGAGCGGCAGTGGGCCGGGAGACCCCGCTTTGATAACAGCGTGTAAGAGTTCCCTCATCACTACGTGGACATTTCTCCGATCTTGCGGAGAATCTCGGTACCGTGCGTGGCATGGATCGGTCCGTACCCCGCAAGGCATGCCGTCGACTCCTCCTCGGGCTGGCACCGCTGACGCTCGGTGTCCTTCTGATCGCCGGTGCCGCTGTCGCCCCTCCCGCGTCGGCGGCGACCGAACCGGTCAACACCCAGCCATCCGCCGGAAGCGTGCTCGATTCCGCGCCTTCCCGGGTGCGACTCACCTTCGCCCAGTCGATCATGCCCGGTTCCCTGATCGAGGTACATGGACCACGGGGACTCGCCGACAACGGGGCCGAACGGATCAGCAACCGCACCATCATCCAGCCGCTGGCCTCGGACCTGCCCGCCGGCATGTACACGGTGGCCTGGCAGGTGGTGCTGCGCGACGGAGAACAGTCCTTCAGCCGGTACACCTTCACCGTCCAGGCCGAGCACACCCAAGATCCGCGGCCGACCCGCAAAACGCCGACCACCCCACCCCAGAAGACGCCGACCACCCCGGAGCACCGCGAGTCGAGTTCCCCGGCCAGCGCCGCACCCTCGCCGCGGGGCACCGTCCCCACGGCGGATACGTCCGCCGACGCCGCTGCCGACGCGGCGGCCCTGCCCGCAGCGAACAGTGCCTTCGGCGGCGGGAAAAGTACCGGTGACATCGTCCTCGGGGTGTTCTCCCTGGTCGCCGCCGCCGCGCTGATCGTGGGACTCGCCTACGGCTGGCATGCCGGGTGGTGGCAGAACGGGCTGCCGCTGACCGGTGGCGCCC
>JARRQM010000363.1:0-3018 GCA_037381765.1 Kineosporiaceae bacterium | reverse complement strand
GTGATCCCGGCGACAACCCCGGAACGTAGCCTCCCCGCGGACACCGATGGCGGCACCGGTCGCTGGGGTGAGGCCATCACCGGGCTCGTCAGCTACCTGCGCGACACCATGGGCCCGCCGGACGCCGACCGGCTGTGGCCGGTCTCCTGCGTGCACGGCGCCCCCGACCCCGGCATCGTCCAGCTCGGCGCCGCCGGCGTACTCGGCCCGCTCACCCGCTACGTCGCGCTCACCGGTGACCCCCGGGCCCGGGAGACGGTCGCCGCGGCGGCCCGCTGGCTGCGCCTTCGCTCCGGGCCGGACGTCCAGCGGGCCCCGGGCCTGTACTTCGGTTCGGCCGGTATCGCCTGGGCCCTGTACGAGGCGGGCCGGCTACTCGACGACGACGGGCTCACCCGGCACGCCCTCGACCTCGCCGCCACCCTGCCGACGGACCCGCCGACCCCCGACATCACCCACGGCACCGCAGGGATCGGCTTCGCCCTGCTCCACCTAGGTCGCCGGGCCGGTCGACCGGATCTGATCGACCGCGCCGGAGCCTGCGCCGACACGCTTGTCGCCACCGCCCCCACCGGCGCCGCCCGGACCGGCGTCCCCTCGTCCGCAGCGGGCGACGTGGCGAACCGCCGCGCCACGGACGACGAGGACGTGCTGTGGGGAACGCCGGCCGCCTTCGACTCCCGGCTGGCCGGGGGCCGCTTCTACGGTTTCGCCCACGGCACTGCGGGCATCGGGGCGTTCCTGCTCGCCACCGGACGCCCGGACGCGGTGCACCTCGCGCACCGGGCGGCCCGGACGCTGCACGCCCGGGCCGTCACCTCCGGAGGGCTGGCCCAGTGGGGGGCGGGTCCCGGCGACCCGCCCACCGCCCCGTACTGGTGTCACGGGGCGTCCGGTATCGGCACTTTCCTCACCCGGCTGCACCGCGCCAGCGGGGACGGGCGGTCCGCGGAACTCGCCGTGCTCGCCGGGAACGCCGTCCTGGCGAACTCCTCGCGCGGGGTCCTCGGCCAGTGCCACGGGCTGGCCGGGAACGGTGAGTTCCTGCTCGACCTCGCCGAAACCACCGACCGCACCGTCTACCGCGGTCTCGCGGCCCGGCTAGCCCGGGTCATCCTGGCCAGCGGGGCCCGGCGCGGAGAGTCACTCGTCTTCCCCGACGAGGCCGGCGGGGTGTCCGCGACCTGGGCGGACGGGGCCGCCGGGATCCTGTCCTTCCTGCTCCGGCTGCGGTACGGCGGGCCGCGCCCGTGGACCGTCGAACAGGCCGGCAGCGAACTGCACACCCCCGGATCCGCGCCGGTGGCGGAAGCGGGGGCCGGGCTGGCCGCGGGAAAGCCCGGATGATCGGCGGGGACCCGGCGGCGGCACCCGACCGGTTCGGTTTCGCGTTCTCCCCCCGGGGACGTTTCGCCACGAGCATGCGGACCGCCACCCGGCGGCGCATCCTGGAACGCTGGGAACTCACCGGGGAGAACCCGGAACCACGCGGGGTGCGCGAACTGTCCGCGGACACCGAATCCCGGGTGGTCCCCCTCGACGACGGCCGGATCCTGCTCGCCGGTCGGCTCCCCGGCCCGCGCCCCGCCCGGTACCGGATGGAGCTACTCGGTCGGGCCGGTCCCCAGGGCGGGAACCGGATCACGCTCGGAGAGGTCCCTGCCGCCTTCGGCTGCCACCTCCTGCCCGCCCCGACCGGATCCGCCGGATCCACCGGACCCGGCGGGCCGGTGCTCGCGATCGCCGTCGCCGTCGAGGCCCCGGACACGTCGACCATCTGGCAGGTGCACGACGGCGCCCCGTGGCTCACGCCGCTGCTCCAGGTGCCCGGGATACTCACCGGAGGCGCCTGGGCCGGGCCCGACCTGCTCGCACTGAACCGGACGGACCAGGCCGGGACCACCTCCGGGATACTCGCCGACCTGACCCGGAACAGCTGGTGGCCGGTGTGGCAGGTGCCCGGGCACGGCACCGAGAGGATCGCGCTCGCCGCCCCCGGCACCGGTCTGCTCATCCTCACCACGCACGCCGCGGGTCGCCGGTGGCTCGGCTGGGGCCGGCCCGGGGACGGTGAGGTCCACTTCCCTGAGGCGCTCAATCCGCCCGGCACCTCGCTGCGCCCGCTCGCCGTCGACGAGTTCGGCGAGCGGGTGCTGCTCGCCGAACAGGCCGGAGCAACCACCCGGCTGCACCTGCACTCCCCCTCGGATGGCACGGTACGTCCACTCCCGGGGCCCCCGTGCACGATCACCGGGCCGGCGGTGTGGTCCGGGGATCTCGTCCGGTTCGGGTTCGCCGCACCGGACCGGCCGCCGACACTCGGCGCCCTCCGGTTCGGCGACCGGCCCCGCTGGTCGGCGGCCCGCACCGGGCAGCAACGCTGGGTGGGGGCGGCACTGACCCGGGTGGCCGGGGCAACCGCCTCGATGGAAGCCGTGGTCTACGGCGGGCCCGGCTGGACGCGGAGCCCGCGGCTCGTCCTCGCCCTGCACGGCGGCCCCCTGTCCGCCTGGACTTTCGACTTCGACCCGGTGTTCCAGATGCTCGCCGGGGCCGGGGTGGCCGTGCTCGCACCGAACTACCGGGGCAGCACCGGGTACGGACCGGAACACCGGCGACCGGTGCTCGGCGACTGGGGCGGACCCGACCTCGACGATGTGCTGCACCTCGGCGCCGATCTCGCCCGGCTGCGCAGCCCCCGGCTCCCCCCGCCGGTCCTGCTCGGCGCGAGCTACGGGGCGTTCCTCGCCCTGCTCGCCGCCTGCCGGGCCGCCGGGAACTGGTCCGGTGCCGTAGCCCTGGCCCCGTTCCTGTCCGGCCCCCGGCTGCACGAGGACTCCCCCGCCGAGGTCCGCGCCCGGGTGGTCGAACTCGGTGGTTTCGGTTCGACCGAACCGGACGGCCGGGCCCGGGACGTCCTCGACACCTGCACCGGGCCCGGGGTTCCGCTGCTCCTCGCACACGGCCGGGAGGACCACACCGTCCCCGTGGACCAGTCCCGCACCCTGTACCGGCACC
>JARRQM010000362.1:0-3019 GCA_037381765.1 Kineosporiaceae bacterium | reverse complement strand
CTGCACTACGGCGACCTCACCGACGCCTCCCGGCTGGTCACCTTGTTGGAGAAGGTGCATCCGGGCGAGGTCTACCACCTCGCCGCGCAATCCCAGGTGCGGGTGTCCTTCGACGAACCCGAGTTCACCGGCCTCACCACCGGGATGGGCACGACCCGGCTGCTCGAAGCGATCCGGATGGTCGGCCTGGACTGCCGCTACTACCAGGCGAGTTCTTCGGAGATGTTCGGCGCCACCCCGCCCCCGCAGAACGAGGACACCGCGTTCTGGCCGCGCAGCCCGTACGGCGCGGCGAAGGTCTACGCGTACTGGATGACCCGGAACTACCGCGAGGCCTACGGGATGTTCGCGGTCAACGGCATCCTGTTCAACCACGAGAGCCCGCGGCGCGGCGGCACCTTCGTCACCCGGAAGATCACCCGGGCCGCCGCCGCGATCGCCGCCGGCCGGCAGGACCACCTCTACCTCGGCAACCTCGACGCCGTACGGGACTGGGGGTACGCCCCGGAGTACGTCGACGCGATGTGGCGGATGCTCCAGGCCGACGACCCCGACGACTACGTCGTCGCTACCGGCCGCCCCTGCTCGGTGCGGGAGTTCCTGCAGCACGCCTTCGACCACGTCGGTCTCGACTGGCAGGAACATGTCCGCTTCGACGACCGTTACCTGCGTCCCACCGAGGTGGACGCGCTGATCGGCGACGCCAGCAAGGCCAAACACCTCCTCGACTGGGAACCCAAGGTGCTCGCCCCCGACCTCGCCCGGATCATGGTCGAGGCCGACGTTGAAGGGTTGCGGAAGGGTCCTTGGTGAGGCAGCTGTCCTCGTCAGCACCGGGGCGAGAATCCACCGCACCGGACCGCGAGCACGTCCCCTACGTGGTGTTGACGAACTTCGTCGCCCCGTACCGGGCCCCCGTGTTCGCACATCTGAGGACGTTGCTGCCCGGCACCGAGATCTGGGCCAGTGCCGACACCGAATCCGACCGGGTCTGGTCCGGCCGCGACCTGAACGGCCTGCCCGGGGCGGTCCGGGTACAACGGTCCTGGACCTGGTGCCGCCCCGGCCGCCAGGGTGCCGGGACCGACCTGCACATCCCCTGGGACACCCTGCCCCGGTTGTTCCGGGCCCGGCCCCGGGCCGTGCTCAGCGGCGAACTGGGGTTCCGCACCCTGTTCTGCGCCACCTACAAGGTGTTCCGCCCCCGAACCCGCCTGGTCATCTGGGCCACCGTGTCCGAGCGCACCGAACGCAATCGTGGGCCGGTCCGCGCCCTCGTCCGCCGCCGGCTGCTCGCCGTCGCCGACGCCGTCGTCGTCAACGGGGAGAGCGGGCGGCGCTACATCCGTACCCTCACCGACCATCCCGTTTACGTCGTCCCCCAAGCAGCTCCGGCAGTTGACCGTCCCGCACGGCCCCGGCCGGTCGGGGCCCGACTGTCCATCGTCTACGTCGGGAACCTCGTCGCACCCAAGGGGCTCCGGCAGATGGTCGCCGACCTCGATCGGTGGTTGGCCGTCCGGAACCGCACCGCCGAACTCACCCTGATCGGGCACGGGCCGGAACGTGACCGGCTCGCCGCCCTCGGCAGCGACCGGCTACACGTACGGCTCACCGGGCATCTGCCCTACGAGCAGACGCTGGCCAGCTACGCCGAACATGACGCCATGATCTTTCCCACGCTGTGGGATGAGTGGGGGCTCGTCGTCAACGAGGCCCTGCAAGCGGGATGCCCGGTGATCGGCAGCGTGCACAGCCAGGCCGTGGAATCGCTCATCCGGCCCGGAGTGAACGGGTTTCACTACGACCCGGAAGTGTCCGGATCCCTCTCGACGGCCCTCGACGCCTTCACCGCGGCGATCAGCCGCGTCCCGGGAGAACTCACGGAAAACGCCCGCCGGTCAGTAGCCAGCAACACCCCGGAGACCATGGCCGCCGGGCTCGCCGCGGCTCTTACTGACCATCCTGCGGGAGAAACGGGATGAGCGCGACGACCAGCCCGCACGGGACCCGCCGAACCCGCCCCCTGGCGGGTCGTGCTCGGGCGACGACGCCTTGGCTGGGGTTACTCGCCGCCGGGTACGTCGTCCTCGGCGATGCGGCCGCCGGGATCGACCTGGGCTTCTGTTCACTCAACGGTGGTTTCACCGCGATTATCGCCCTCGCGATGGGGATCACACTGTTTCGCCTGGCCCGTATCACCCGGGACCGGTGGCGGTATTCCGGCGGCGGTCCCGGGCCGGACGCCGGGACCGGCACCAGAACCGGCCCGGGGCCCTCCCTGCGTGCCGCCGCGGCCTGGCCCGGTACGGCCCACCTGCTCTTCCTCGCCTGGGCGCTGCTCGCTTTGCCCCGCGGTGGGCCCCCGCAGATCGCCGTACAGCAGCTGTCCGTTTACCTGATCTTCATCGCCTCCGTCATCCTCGCCGCCTGGGGGCCCGCCCGTCCGGACCCCGAGCAGCTGCTGCGCTGGATGGCCGGGGCGGCCTGGGCGGTCGCCGCCATCTATGCGGTGACCCTGTTGATCGCCGGGCTCAACGCGAACCTCATCTACTCCGCGCGCGGATTCGCCCTGATCAGTGTCGTGCTCCTGCCGGTGTCCCTGGCCCGGGCCGGTCGCGGCCGGGGGACGGTCCGCAACGTCCAGCCGTACGTGCTCCTCACCCTCGTCGTGCTCAGCCTGTCCCGGACCGCCCTCGCCGTCCTCGCCGTCCAGCTCATCGCCTGGTGGCTCTCCGGTCAGCGCGGACGGGGGGTGCTGCTCCGCGCGGCCGGCGCGCTGACCGCCGCAGCCGGCGTCGGATACCTCTTGCTGTTCCGCTTCGGGCCGCTGCACGACCGGTTCTTCGTCGGAGACCTGCACCGGATCCCCGGCAGCACCCCGCAGGCCGGTGCGGCGGACGGCTCCTGGCTGACCCGGCTGCCCTCGATCAACCTGCAAGGGCGTAGCCACCTGTGGGCAACCCTGTGGGATTCCGGCCGCGAACACCTCTGGGCCGGACAAGGCCTCGGTACGGCG
>JARRQM010000361.1:0-3024 GCA_037381765.1 Kineosporiaceae bacterium | reverse complement strand
CCGCGACCAGCGGGCTCATCCGGGCGCGGTGGGCGCCGCGCCGGCTCGGCTCAAGGGGAGCTACGAACCGGTCGTCGTATCCGGGGGGCTTGGTCGCACTCATCGGACACCTCTGCGCGGGGACGTCGAATCGGGTGCCCGGCCGTGGCTGCGGCCGGGGCGGGCGATGGGCACCGCCCGCCTCAGGTGGTCAGACCCAGCCGGCGTGCCGACCGGGCCTGCTGACGAGTGTGCCTCATCCGGCGCAGCCGTTTCACCAACATGGGGTCCTGTGCCAGGGCCTCGGGCCGGTCGATCAACGCGTTGAGCACCTGGTAGTACTGGGTCGACGACATCGCGAACAGCTCGCGGACCGCCTGTTCCTTGGCCCCGGCATACTTCCACCACTTCCGCTCGAACCGGAGAATCTCCTGTTCCTGCGGGCTGAGCTGAGATGATGCGGACCCCGGTTCGGCGGCGTCCACCGTGGCTTGAGCGGCTTCCATGGCTTCCCCTCCGGCGATCCGTGCCCGCCACTGTACGGACGTGGGCGCGACGGTGTCATTCCACCACTCCGCGCCGTCAGTCCCGGGTGCGGGGCCTCCTCCCCGGCTTCCCCGAGGTACGGTCCCCGGCGCGGTCCCCCCTTTTTGTTCGCTCCACCACGTTTGTTCGCCCCGTCGTGGTTCGCCCCGTCGTGGTTCACCCCGTCGTGGTTCGCCCCGTCGCGGTTCACCTCATCGTGTCGAGGATGCCGTCGATGTCCTCATGGGTCGTCCTCGGGTTGACGACGGCGAACCGGGCGAGGGTCTCACCGTCGTGCACGGTCGGCACGATGAACGCGTGCCCGCGCCCCAGCAGGTCCTGCGACCAGGCGTGATAGTCCCCCGCCGACCAGCCCTCCCGGCGGAACACGACGACCGACAGGTCCGGGTCGCGGACCAGGGTGAGACCGTCCCGGCTGCGGATCTGCGCGGCCGCGTACCGGGCCACGTCGACGGTCTGACGCACCGCCCGCGCGTACGCCTCGGTGCCGTGCATCGCCAGGGAGAACCAGAACGGCAATCCCCGGGCCCGACGGGTCAGGCCGATCGCGTGGTCGGAGGGATTGAAGTCCTCGGTTTCGGTGACGACGTCGAGGTATCCGGCCCGCTGGGTATGCGCCGCCCGGGCCCGCGCCGGGTCCCGGTACACCAGGGCACAACTGTCGAACGGGGCGAACAGCCACTTGTGCGGGTCGACGACGAAGGAGTCGGCCCGTTCAATCCCGTCGAAGATCGGGCGCAGTTCCGGGGCGGCCATCGCGGCGAGCCCGTAGGCGCCGTCCACGTGCAACCACACGCCGAGCTCGGTGCAGACGTCGGCGACCGAGGCGAGGTCGTCGACGATGCCGAGGTTGGTCGTCCCGGCTGTGGCGACGACGGCGACGACCCCGTCCCCGCCGCCGTCGGCGAACGTCCGACGCAACGCGTCGCCGGTGAGTCGCCCCTGCCCGTCCTCCTCGACGAGGACCAGCTCGACGTCCATCACCTGGCAGGCACTGGCGATCGAGGAATGCGCCTGCGCGCCGGCGAGAACCCGCCAACGGTCCGGCGGCGGGCCCGGATGCGCCCGGCGCGCAGCCTCCCGGGCGCTCACCAGGGCGGACAGGTTCCCGATCGTCCCGCCGGGGACGAACACCCCGCCCGCTTCGTCCGGGAACCCGGCGAGACCGGCCAGCCAGCGCAGGGCCTGGTTCTCGGCGAACACCGCCCCGGCCCCCTCCAGCCAGGTCCCGGCGTAGATCGAGGAGGCCCCGACGACGAGATCGAACAGGGTCGCGGCCTCGGTCGGGGCGCACGGGATGAAGGACAGGTAGCGCGGGTGGTCCGTGGAGATACAGGCGGGGGCGAGCTTCTCGGTGAACAGGTCGAGGACGTCCGGTCCGAGGCCGTGCTCGGTGATCGTCTCCCCGACCATGGCCTGCAATTCCGCGGCCGGGCGGGGGGCGTCCAGCGGGGCCGGATCGAACATGAGCCGTTCGCGGGCGTAGGCGAGAACGTCCCGGCCGAGCGTCTCGATCGCCTCGTCGTAGCGGTGCACGAAGCGGAGTCTACGTTCGGTCCGCCGATCCGCCGGGGCAGGTCACCGGGCCCGTCGCGCACTCCGGAGATCGGCCCCGGCTCCGGGTGCCCCGGACCCCGACCTTGACCCAAAGCGTCGGTACGGAACGGTACATTCCCTGCGTGCCTTCCCCATCTCTGTCTGACACCCTCGACCCCGGTTGGGCCGACGCCCTCGCCCCGGTCGCCGCCGACATCGCCGCCATGGGCGACTTCCTCCGCGCCCAGGTCGCCGAGGGCGGGACCTACCTTCCGGCGGGGGATCGTATTCTCCGCGCATTCACCCAGCCCCTGGACGACGTCCGGGTACTCATCGTCGGCCAGGACCCCTATCCCACCCCCGGACATGCCGTCGGGCTGTCCTTCTCGGTCGCTCCGGACGTCCGCCCGCTCCCGCCGAGCCTGCGGAACATCTTCCGGGAACTCCGCGACGACATCGGCTGCCCGCAGCCGAGTAACGGTGATCTCTCCCCCTGGACCGACCACGGCGTGCTGCTCCTCAACAGGGTGCTCACGGTGGCCCCCCGGAACCCGGGCTCGCACCGCCGCAAAGGTTGGGAGAAGGTGACCGACCAGGCGATCCGTTCCCTGGTGGCCCGGGGAAAACCGCTCGTGGCGATCCTGTGGGGGCGTGACGCGCAGACCCTGCGTCCGCTGCTCGGTGAGACTCCCTGCATCGAGAGCGTCCATCCCTCGCCGATGTCCGCCGACCGCGGGTTCTTCGGATCCCGGCCGTTCAGCCGGGCGAATGAACTCCTCCTGGAACTGGGCGGGAAACCGGTCGACTGGTCGCTGCCCTGACCGTCCGGTGCGGTCCCCGGGCACCCCGGGCACCCGTACCAGGGGTGCCCGGGCCGGGGGCCCGCACCGAGCTCAGCACCACCAGCCCGACCGGGCTCAGTACCGCCGGGGGTTGCCCCGCTGCCCGCCGAAGGCCTTCCAG
>JARRQM010000360.1:0-4077 GCA_037381765.1 Kineosporiaceae bacterium | reverse complement strand
TCCCGCCGGCGTAGATACCCACGTGGTAGGCATTCCCCCCGGAGAGGAAGAAGACCAGGTCACCGGGTCGGGCCTGGGAGCGCGACACCGCGGTGGCGGCCTGTCGCTGCGAGTCCGCGATCCGCGGGATCCGCACGCCGGCCTGGGCGTAGACGTACTGGGTGTAGCCGGAGCAGTCGAAGCCGCGTGGGGTCGTCCCCCCGGAGCGGTACGGCACGCCGACGTAGCGGGATGCCACGGCGATCACCGAGGAGCCGCGCACGCTCCCGGAGGTCGACCTGCCGGTGGACGACCCGGATGTGGACCCCGAGGTCGACTTGGTCGAGGACCCGGAGGACGACCCGGTGGACGACCCGGATGTGGACCCCGAGGTCGACCGGGTCGCCGTCCGGGACGTCCGCGTCGACTCCCGGGTCTGCGGGGATGCCGCCGCCTGCGGCTTCTTGGTGGCGGTGAAGGCATCGCGTTCGAAGGTCACGTCCGCGTCCGCGGGAGCCGCAACGGCCTCGCCACTGACGAAGGAGGCGGGAAGGGTCTGCTGGGAGGCACCGGAGGTTGTCGGTGCCGGAGGTGTGGTGACGGCGGCGCTGGCGGGCATCCCCATACCGGCGACGAGACCGGAGGACATGGCGAGGACGAGCCCGCCCCGGCTCATCCCGGCGGCGCGCCCGCTGACGGCGGTGGACAGGGTGGATGTCAGGGTCGTGATCGGCGTGCTGGCACGATCGGGCGCGCGATGGCGCCCCGTGACGCGTTCGGTCACAACTAGGGCCTCTCCGTAACGCCTTCGAGGTGAGCTGTCGGGTTCGGATGGGAGAAAGCACCCGGCCTCATTGAACTCTCAGGGCGTTCCCTGAATGTCCGGTTCTGAGGCTTCACCCCAAGGAGCGTGCGGGCGGTGGATCTGCCCGTCGTCGCCCCGGAAGTGGGTCCCCCGCCTCTGCCATGCGGTTCGGTCCTACCCCGGAACGGTGGCAGAGTTCGGCGTCCGCCCGGGGGCTCCCCTAGGGCTGAGGAGCTGATCCGACGCTAACCCGTCCGGGGGGTCGAACCGGACACACCCCTCGGCCCACCCCGGCCCCGTCCCCGACCGCGGGAGTGGTCTTCACCCCTCGGACACGCTGACGAACACGTGCATCGCCTCGGCGAGGCCGATCTCCAGCACGCCCCCCGGGCCATCGAGCCGGATCCGTTCCGGGCCACGGCGGGCCCGGGCAGTCGCGCCGGGACGGAGCCCCACCCGGGCCAGCCCGGCCAGGGTCGTCGTATCGGTCTGCAACGTCTCCCCGAGCCGGCGCAGGATGACGCCGACCCCACCGTCCTGGAAGTCCAGCGCCGCGGTGAGCGGGACGACACCACCACGGAAGTCCGCCCCGTCCTCGGGACCGCCGAGTTCGGACAGCGCGGGGATCGGGTTTCCGTACGGGGACTCCCGCGGGTCCCCGAGCAGGGTCAGCAGTTTCTGTTCCACCTGCTCACTCATCACGTGCTCCCAGCGGCAGGCCTCATCGTGCACGAACTCCCACTCCAGGCCGATGACGTCGAGCAGCAAGCGCTCGGCCAGCCGGTGCTTGCGCATCACCCGGGTCGCCTTGACCCGCCCCTGCTCGCTGAGTTCGAGATGCCGGTCACCGGAGACCCGCAGCAGGCCGTCCCGCTCCATCCGGGCCACGGTTTGGGACACCGTCGGCCCGGAATGCCCCAGACGTTCGGCGATCCGCGCCCGCAGGGGGACGATTCCCTCCTCGACGAGCTCGAAGATCGTCCGGAGGTACATCTCCGTCGTGTCGATGAGATCGCTCACCTGAGCCGGCCTCCCGTCCAGGCGCGGCCCCGGCGGACACGCACCGGAGCCCATTCTCGACGGCCGGACGGCCCCGGTCCAACCTGGTCACCGCAGGGTGCGCCGCAACCGGGAGGGTTCGGGTCCGGCACGACCCGACCCGGCGGAGTGATCCAGATCACAGGCCCCACCGGCATGACGGCAACTTGATTGAACGTTGCACCTGCCGACCACCATGACGCCGGATCACTCTCCGGCACGAACCCGAGGGGACCACGTGACCCTGATCGACGACCGCACACCCGCCGGAGAAGGAACGAACGACCCGGCCGGGCACCTCCGGCTCTCCGGGCCGGCCCAGGACCTGCTCTTCCGGGAGGCCCACACGGCCACCGCCTTCGGTCCCGAACCGGTCCCGGACGAGCAGCTGCGGACGGTCTACGAACTCGTGAAGTACGCCCCGACGGCGTTCAACGCCCAACCACTGCGGATCACCCTGCTGCGCTCCCCGGAGTCCCGCACCCGGCTGGTGCCGCACATGGCGGACGCCAACCAGGACCGTGTCGCCACCGCCCCGCTCGTCGCCGTACTCAGTGCCGACCGCAACTTCCACGATCAGCTTCCCCGGCTGGTCCCGCAGAACCCCGGACTCAAGGACGCCTTCGCCGACCCCACGGCCCGGGAACGGTTCGCCGCCTCCAACGCCGTTCTGCAGGCCGGATACCTCATCGTCGGGCTGCGCGCCGCCGGACTCGCCGTCGGACCGATGACCGGGTTCGACGCCTCCGGGATCGAGGCTGAGTTCTTCCCCGACGGTGACCGCACCGCGGTGATGGTGCTCGTCCTCGGCACTCCCGTGGACGACGGGTACCGGCCGCGGAACCCGCGCCTGGAGTTCGAGGAAGTGGCGCACACCCTGTAGGCGCACCCCGGTTCCCCGAACAAAAACCGTTGCCGGTGCCCGGACGAGGTCGTAAGTTCGCGGTACACGGGAAAGGAGGTGGTCCGAGGAATGATTGATTCACGGACGCGTGAGGTGGCTGTCCGCTAGGCCGCAACCGGACGGACTGCCTCGATCCCGCGAGATCGACATCCCGACCGCAACCGGTCGGCGAATACCCGGCAGTCACCGCAGCCCGCGGGGCCGTGCCACGTCCAGCACGGCGGTCCCACCAGGGACGACCCGCGGGCTGTTCCCTGCCCGCCCACGGATCGGGGACGGACCCGACCGGAGCACCGTGGGCCGTACCGGAGCACCGCGGACCGGGCCGACGCACCGTCACCGCCCCGGTGTGGCCACCCGGCCACCCGGCACGACATCATCAGGCCGTGGTCGACGAGAACGAGCGGCTGCGCGCCGAACTGAGGGAGAGCGACAGGCTGCCGTTCGGGGTCGCCCGGAGCGCCGCCGTCGAGGATCTCGTCGCCCGGGCCGACGACCTCAACGACGTGCCCCTCTCGATCGCCGCCCGGCTGCACCTGATGACCGCCTACTCCTACGGCGGGGAACCACTGCGCCGATTCCCCGTCTTCGACTGGCTACTCGCCCGGTACGCCGAGGATCCGGAGCTGTTCGACGACGACAACCGGTACCGGCTGCTGTGGATGTTCAAGTGGGTGACGGTCGGCGTGGTCGAACATCCCGCGGTCCCCCTCGACCGGATCATGTCCGGACTCGACGACATGGAACGCCACTACGTCGACGCCGGGCAGGGCCTGGCCCCGGTGCTGTCCAGCCGGTTCCAGGTACTTGCCCGGGTGCAGGGGCATGCGGCGGCGGATGAGGCCTACCGGCGGTGGCAGGACGCCTCCCGCACCCCCCTGTCGGACTGCCGCACCTGCGAACCCGCCCTCCAGGTGTGGCATCTCGCCGCCCTGGACCGGGACACCGAGGCCCTCACCCTCGCCTTCCCCATCCTGGAGCACGGGGGTTGTGCGGACCAGCCGCAGAAAATGATCGGGCACGCCCTCGACCCACTGCTCCGCCTCGGGATGTCCGACCGGGCCGCCACCGAGCACCTGCGCGGGGTCCGGCTGCTCCGCGAGCGCCCCGGCAGCACCGCCACCTGGGCCCAACACGTCCAGCTGTGTGCCCGCACCGGTCGCTTGCACCGCGGACTCGACCTGCTCGAACACCGCCTGCACGAGGTCGACGACGCCCCCGCCCCAGAGGATGCGATGTGGCTCGCCGCGGCCGGTGCCCGGCTGCTGCGGGGCCTGGAGGAACTCGGCGAAGGCGACCTGCCCGTACACGAGTACGCCATCGCCGACGACGGTCTGGTCCCCCACCGTGC
>JARRQM010000359.1:0-3030 GCA_037381765.1 Kineosporiaceae bacterium | reverse complement strand
TCGACTCCCGTCGGCCACGCCCGGGTTAGCCACCGGGGCCTGCGCTGGTGTCGGCGTGCGGGGTGTTCCCGGGAGGCTTCCGTCACGCCGGGGCCGACTCCCTAGGCTGTCCCCTGCCAGGTTGAGTGAGGGCACCGATCCGCCGGCCCGGGGCCAGGGGGGAGCACGAAGGTGGTCAACTGTTGCGGCGGTTCGGCCGCCGGGCCCGGATGATGTCTCCGGGGCATGGCCGGCACCGGCCGGTCCGGCCACCGCGGCGACGGTTCTGGACGTGGGGTCGAACCGGTCCGGTTCTCGTCGCCGTGCTCCTCGCCGGGACCGCCGCCACCGTGATATCCGTCCGTGGGCTCGCGGGGACGCACACGTCAGGGGGAGCCGCCGCACCGGCCCCGGCCGGTTCCGTTGCGGTCCCGTCCCCGACCGCCTCGGGGGCGCCGGCCGGGTCGTCCACGCCATCCGCGTCGTCCATGATGCCGTCGACGTCCGGCACCGGGTCGTCCTCGTCGGCGGCGGAGGCTGCCCGGCTCAGCGCCGAGTTCGCCCGGCTCACCGGCACCTTGCAGGTCCGTTCCGCGGGGCTCGTCTTCGCCCCGGTGGGCGGGCCCACCACGGCGTTGGGCACGTGGACGTCGGGGCCGGCGTGGTCGACGGTGAAGGTGCCGCTCAGCCTCGCCGCGCGGAACCGGGCCGGTTCGGCGGCCGTTGACGCACTGATCCACCGTGCGCTCACCCGTTCCGACAATGACGCGGCCACGGACCTGTGGTCCCGGCTCGGTGCGGGACGCAGCGCCGCCGCGGCCGTGGACGAGGTTCTCGCCGCGCACGGCGACGGGGCCACCCGCACGCAGCCGGACCAGGTCCGCCCGCCGTACTCCCCCTTCGGCCAGACCGTGTGGTCCCTCACCGGCCAGGTCACTTTCGCTTCTGCCCTCGCCTGTTCCGCGGCGGATGCACCGGTGCTCGAGGAAATGACCCAGGTCATCAGTAGCCAGCGTTGGGGGCTGGGACGGTTGCCCTCCCCCGCGTTCAAGGGTGGTTGGGGTCCGGACACCCGGGGCCGGTACCTGGTGCGGCAGTTCGGTGTCGTCACACTCGACGGGCACCTCGTCGCTGTGGCTCTCGCCGCCGAACCGACCAGCGGATCCTTCGACGACGGCGTCCGCGCCGCCACCCTCATCAGCGACTGGCTGGAGCGGACCGTCCACCCGACGACCGGCGGATGCCCCTGACGGCAGTGCCAACCACCGATCACCAGTCGCCGTCCGCACCGAGGGGGATGCCCTTGGTGAGGGTGGACAGGGGGTGGCCGTTCCGGCCAGGGTTCCCGGATCTTGTCCTTGCGTACCCGTTCCCGTGTGCCCCGGCACCAGGTGCCGGCCGCGTGAGATGTGTGGGGCACCCGGGGTGGCCGGGGCACACGGGAGCGTTCAGACGGTGACCGGAACGCGGCGCAGGCCCCGGACCCAGGACTCCATGGTGTCGTTGGCCGGCGCCGAGGGCGCTTCGAGGAAGCTCACCACGAAGACGTCACCCGTGTCGGCGATCCCGATGGACCGTGGCCGAACGGCGAGGACGTGCGGGGTCGGGAGAAGGTGCCCGAAGCAAAAGATCACGTTCAGGGCCGCGGTGATCCCCGGGCCGACCTCCCCGCCGATCGCCTGGGTGTGGGCGTAGTGGTCGAAGAGACCGATGAACTTCGCCTTCTCGCTTCCGGCGATCTTCTCCTGGAAGTAGGCGGCGATCTCCTCCACCGTCCGGTGGTCGGTCTCGTCCTTGGCGATCTCGGCCTCGAAAACCGGGTACTTCTCCTGGAAGAGCGTCTGCTTCACTTTTCACATTCCTTGGGCTATGGTGGACGCGGCATGTCCGGACATTTGACATGCCTTCGCAGAGTAGCACCCGAGGTCGGTGCCCGCCCGGCCACATCCGGCGCCCTGACACCGCGGCCGCCCCGGAGCTCGGCCGGTGGGCGAAGTCGCGACAGCCGCACTCCCACCCCGCAGCCTCTTCACCCTGTACGTGCCCCGACTCCGCCAGGAGCCGCACCCGGCCGACTCCGCCGCCTCGAGAACGCCAGCAGTCAACCGGCCGAGCTGCCTTCAGCTACCGCATCACTACCTCACTCAAGAAGATCTGCACCCCCTGGCGACATTGATGGCACGTCGTGGACCGTCACGCCCGGAATCTCGCCATACTGGGCCACGTCATCCAGGAAGAACTACGGATGAGGAATCATCGATCCGTCTGGGAAGCCATGCGCTCCCGACAGGATATGGACGTCATCACCACGTATCAACGCGCTGTTCACGATCCCATCGAAGTCCTTCTGCATGATGTTGCCGGTCGACGTGAAGATCCGCCCACCTGCAGCGTTCATTCCAGCGTGCGAGATAACTCCACCAAACTCGTTTATTCCGCGTCCAGTGTTTGCGGCAACGTGCTATCCAGCAGAAGAGCCCGGCGCTTCAGTCTGACTCGCCCTTCACTCGCTTGAGAATCAGGTCAACAGCAAGAACCGTCCATGCTTCATCGACTTCCTCTCCAAAGCGCCTGGCAAGTCCCTCTTTCAATACACCCTCAAGACGCATTCGATCTACCTGTCCGAGATTGGCGTTCTCGGGAGCCAAGAGCACCAGCACCTCACAAACAACATCACTGTACTCGTCTGGATTTCCGGGGTAACCGACCAGCAGTGGGATGCGCTGAAGGCGGCCTGGGGCGGCGGCTGTGCTTACTGCGGCGCTCCGGAGGAGTCTCTGCAGCGTGACTGTGTGCTGCCGATTTCTCGGGGTGGGCGGTACACGTTGGACAGCGTCGTCCCGGCCTGCCGTTCATGTAACGCAAGCAAGGGCAATCACGAGGTCACCGACTGGTCGCGTCGCCGAGGCCTCGACGAGCGTCTCTTCCTGCTGCGTTACCTTGAGGTCAAGGCGGTACTCGGTCCCCGGGCCGTAGCGCCGACCGGGCCGCCCGATACTCGCGGCGACCTTACCGATCAGCTGGCCTGACCGCAGCCGTCACAGCGTCCAG
>JARRQM010000358.1:0-3032 GCA_037381765.1 Kineosporiaceae bacterium | reverse complement strand
CACTCCGAGGGCTTTCTCCCCATCACACCGGAACCGCCAATCGCGCAGCCGCCGATCGCAGCCAACCCGTTGTCGGCCCTCGACGAAGCACGAAGGTACTCAGGAGGGGAACGGCAGGCACGAGGGTTATCCCGGGTTCTCACTATCGGAACGAATCGTGACGGAACGTCACGACGCCGGTAGTCGCCGGACCGTCCCACACGGCGACGGCAGTTCGTGATGTCGGCAGTCCGTTATGTCGGAGCATCGCTGCAGGCCGCGGGCATGCCAGTCGGTGAAGTGGGTGGTCGTGACTCGCCCAGGGGGACGCGAACTCGAACCGAGGTCCCACCGCCGGGGACGGTCCCGATCTCGACAGCGCCGCCAAGATCCGTGAGCCTGTCCCGGACCGTGGCCAGGAGCGGGCGTTCGGAACTCCCGGCAACATCAACGCCGATCCCGATGCCGTCGTCCTCGACGAGCAGTTCCAGGTGCCGGTCCCGTTCGCCCACCACGATCCGGGCCCGGCAGGGGCCTGCATGTTTGACGATGTTCGCGGTCGCTTCACAGGCGATGAGGTACATCGCGATCTCGGTGTCCTCCGGCCACCGCCGGTCGGGCACGACGAGATGACAAGGCACCGGAAGACGATCGACGACGGCTTGCAGGGCAGGTCGGAGACCGGCACGGATCAGAACCTCCGGATAGATACCGTGCGCAAGTTCACGCAGCTCCCGGTGAGCCTCATGCAGTTCCTCACGCAGCAGACGCAAGGCATGTGCCGCCCGGGGGGTTCCTGCCTGCGCCTCCAGCGCCCCCAACCGCAGACCGACGGAGAGCAGCCGCTGCTGCGCCCCGTCGTGAAGGTCCCGTTCGAGCCGGCGACGCTCCTTCAGAGTGGCCTGGATCAGTCCGGTGCGCGCCCGCTCCGCCGCACGCGACGTCAAGGCACGATCCAAGACCAAACCGCATGCCGCCAGATGTGCGGTCAGGAGCGCCGAGTACTGGGCAAATCCACGGGGAAACGAGGCGACGGCAATTCGGTGCCCGGCACCGTCGAGAACGGGAAGGTGAATCCGTTCGGGGGCGACGACCGCACCGTCGCCCGGCGGCACCACCGCAATGGAAGGTTCGGCGAACACCTGCACCAGCGCCTGCTCCACGGATTCCAGCGTGGCTTCCCCGCTCAGGCGGCCGAGCAAGTCGGCCACGGAAGAACGCACCAGGATCAGCCTGCGGGCTGAATCGATGAAGGCGACGGACACGCCGACACCCGCCACCGCCCGCCCCAGCATGCCCAACCGAACAAGAGCGTCCGGCAGGATGGGTTCCAGAGCTGTTCCCCCCACGGTCACGGTCATGGATATGACGACGAGAAAAATCGGTGCCATGATCCGGCGTTCAAATCTGGTCAGCCGCCGCCATCTGCGGACGAACAGCGTCAGGAACACCAGCCCGTACACGAGCCAGAAGAATGAACGTACGTACTGCACGTCGTCGAACGTGAACGTCCCGGTCGTGCCGCCCAGAGACAATGTGGCCAGCATCGCGCCGTTGGGTCGCGGAGCCAGCAACACCAAGGGGACGGCCAGGGCACCGGAAACGGCCAGGCCCGATGCCAGGAAGATCCTGCCGGCCCGGTCAAACGCCGGAGCCGGATACCTCAGGAGAATCGCCGCGCACGGAATCTGCGTGAACTGGGCCGCGATCAGTCCGATGTCGAACAGCAGGGGCACACCCCGCCGTGTGCTCTCGCCCAACAACCACAACGCCCCGAGGACCAGGAAGAACCGGGCATTGGCTCTCTGATCCGGTTCCCGCCACAACATCCACGCGACGCCCAGCCAGCTCAACCCGATCAGCGAGTAGGCGACGGCGAGGGTCTGGTCCGTCCGCCACAGCGGCGTATGTGCCCAAACGGTGGCGGCCACGGCCAGGATCGCCCCGACCGCCCAGACCGCTTCTTCCCACGAACGACGGTGTCCGCCGAAGGAGAATCCGGGAGAGCGTCCAGACCGATCAGGGTCAGACACCGTTGTGGGTGCGCAGCCAGGACAGTACGGACAGAACCCGGCGGTTGTCCGCGGGATGGGCCACCAGCCCGAGCCGGTTGAAGATGTTGTTGACGTGCCCTTCCACGGTCTTCTCCGTCACGCACAGCCTCTCGGCGATACCGGCGTTGGACCTGCCCTCCGCCATTAATGCAAGCGTCTGGCGTTCTCGCGGGGTCAGCAACTCGACAACGGACGGGCTCTTGCGGCGCATCAGCTGCCGCACGATCTGCGGATCCACCACCGCCTCCCCCGCCACGATGCGGCGAAGGACATCCCTCAACGTGGTGACGTCATCGACGTAGTCCTTGAGTAAGTAGCCCGTCCCCCGAGGAACCTCCTCCAACAGGTGCACGGCGTAGCCCACGTCCACATACGTGGAAAGCACCAGGATCCCCATACCAGGGTGAAGACGCCGCAGTTCGACCGCCGTGCGAAGACCTTCGTCGGTGAAGGTGGGAGGCATACGAATGTCGAGAATGGCAGCGTCCACCGGAGATGTTGACGGATGCGAGAGCATCGCCACCAACTCGGTTCCGGTAGCTGCCGTACAGCCCACGGTGACGTCAGCCACCTGCAGCATGAGACCCAGCCCTTCCCGGAAGAGAGTTGAGTCATCGGCAATAGCGACGTTCATCCTCGAGCGTTCCTCCGCATACCTGCCAGACACCGGCTTTCACCCCCGACCGGCCCGCGACCGTCGCAGGACAGCGTGCGCGTGGATCGTAACTCAACACGAAAACCGCAGATCAGACCGGGCAGGTGTCCCGAATGACCCGATATATACCTATACGAATAGGCTGGCGGGGAAACCTTCGGGAAACGGAGCGCCAGCCGCACGCCCTCGTCGGGTCCGGTCGGCGGCCGACACCGCCGGGCAGGCGCCCGCCTCCCCGGAAGCGGACGCGGCCGGACAGGGACTTCCGCGGGGCAGCGCAGGCAGGTGGGGGTACAGACGCACGAACGTCAAGGCGGCGGCCCACGAGCCCACGCCACTCCGCG
>JARRQM010000357.1:0-3034 GCA_037381765.1 Kineosporiaceae bacterium | reverse complement strand
GTTCTCGATGAGCCAGGCGGCGCTGGTCTTCACCTGTCCGTCCCCGATCGGGTACCGGGGCGCCCCCTCCGGGAGCCCATCCGCCTCCCCCGCGGTGAGCACCGGGTTGGTGAAGAACGATCCGGCGCTCCAGGTGTCATGATCGGCGTCGTCGAGCACCATGCCCTTACCCGCCCGCAACCCGAGGACCGCGCGGCGAACCTGTTCCAGGGGGGCCCGCTCACCCTGCTCGACGCCGAGGATCCGGGCCAGCTCCGCGTACCGGACCGGGGCGGACAGGTTCGCGTCGCGCAGCAGGAAGGTCACTTCCAGGACGATGAACCGGGGGCTGCCGCGCAACTGCTCGTCCTTCAGCAGGGACCGCCGGTAGCCGAACTCGCAGTCGGCATTGGCGAAGGTGCGTACCCGGGACTCCTGCCGGTCCCACACCCGGACCCGGGCCAGGGTATGCGCGATCTCCTGCCCGTACGCCCCGACGTTCTGCACCGGGGTCGCACCCGTCGACCCGGGCACCCCGGACAGCGCTTCGACCCCCGACCAGCCCTCCCGCACGGCAGCGGCGACGAAGTCGTCCCACGGCTCGCCCGCGGCCACCCGCACGCAGACCCCGCCGCAGGTGTCGTCGGCTTCGACAACCATCCCGCGGGTGGCCACCTGGACGACCGTGCCGTCGAACGGCCCGTCCCCGGCGAGCACGTTGGACCCGCCGCCGAGCACGAGCAACGGCCGGCCCGCGGCGTCCGCGCTGCTCACCGCGTCGATCACGGCATCGGTGCTGCGGGCGACGACATGGTCGGTGACGGGGCCGCCGACCCGCAGGGTGGTGAGGTCGGCCAGGCGCACCGGTCCGGCACCGGCCACGCCGGAAGGGCCCGCGGCGGCGCCGGCCGTCGGACTTGCCGGGGATGCGGAGGTGGCCGGGGATGTGTCGGTCACACCCTCCACGCTAGCCCTGCCTCACCCGACACGCAGAACTGGACGCGCCGTAACCGGACGGGCGGCCGGTGCGGCGAGCACCATCACCGTCGCCGCGACGAGGACGCCCAGTTGCGCCGGCAGTGTGCCGATCCGTTCCCCGAGCAGGCCGAGTAGTGGGGGTCCGGCCAGGAACGCGGTGTAACCGAGGGAGGAAACGACCCCGACCCGGACCGCCGCCCGGTCCGCCTCATCCGCGGCCGCGCTCATTCCGACCGGGAAACCGAGGGACGCCCCGACCCCCCAGGCCATCGCCCCCGCAACGGCAAGAATGACGGCGAGTACCTGCCCGGGACCGTCCCCCCGGCCGACAGCGGCCCCGGCGACGACGAGTCCGGCCCCGGCGGCGACAAGTCCGGCCCCGGCGACGAGTACCCGTACCCGCCCGAACCGGGTGAGCACGGCGGGTCCCCCCAGCCGTCCCGCCGTCATCGCCGCAACGAACACCCCGAAAGCAGCCGCACCCGCGGCGTGCTCGACGTGGTAGCCGTCGACCACGGCGACCGCGAGCCAGTCGTTGGCGGTGCCTTCGCAGAACGCCGCACCGAACACGAGCAGGCCGATCAGCAGGGTGCGGCGTTCCCGCCAGGCGACGAGCGCCCCGGACGGCTTCCGCCGCTCCCCGACACCGTCCCGGGGCGGGCCGGGTAGGAAGGACCGGGTGGCCATCCCGGGGATGAGGACCACGAGCGCCGCGACGAACAGCAGATGGCCGCGCAAGGGCAGGTCCGCACCGGCGGCGGCGGCCCCGGTGGCGGCCCCGGCCACGGTGCCGAGGCTGAACCCGGCGTGGAAACGCGGCATGAGGGGGCGGCCGAGCCGCCGCTCCACCGCGGCCCCCTCGACGTTCATCGCAACGTCCCAGGTGGCGCTGGCCACGCCGTAGCAGAAGAGGGCGACGAGGAGCACCGGGATGGTCGGGGCCGCTCCCGCACCGGCGAGGCCGGCACCGGCGAGTAACGCCCCCGCGGCGACCGTCCGGCGCGTCCCGACCCGGTGCACGACCGCCCCGGACACCGGCAGGGCAGCCACCGCCCCCGCGGACAGGGCGAGCAGGACCATCCCCAGCTGCGCCGGGGTGAGCTGCGCAGCATCGCGGACCGCGGGCAGCCGGGACGCCCAGGAGGCGAACCCGAACCCGTTGGCGGCGAAGACCCAACCGACGGCGCGCCTCGCCGCTTCGGCCCGACCCAAGGCCGGTTCGGGCCAGTTCAGGGCAGCGCCACCACCGTTTGGGCGCGGCCGAGGACCTTCTCCCCCGTGCCGGCCGTTGCGGTGAGGTCGACCCGGACCGTCCGGTTCTCGTCGTCCTTGGCCGCGACGACACCGGAGACCTCGACCGTTGCCCCGTCCTCGTCGTCGGGGACGACGACCGGGCGGGTGAACCGCACCCCGTAGGAGGTCACCGCGCCGGGGTCCCCGCACCAGTCGGTGACCAGCCGGATCGCTGTCGCCATGGTGAGCATCCCGTGCGCGATGACGTCGGGCAGGCCGACGTCCCGGGCGAACCGGGCGTTCCAGTGGATCGGGTTGAAGTCGCCGCTCGCCCCCGCGTACCGGACCAGGTCCGCCCGCTGCAGCGGGTAGGTCGCCGGGGGCAGGGTGTCGCCGACGGCGACCTCGTCGTAGCCGGGCCGGGTCACGCGTCCGCCCCCCGCACGACGACGACGGAAGTGACCGTGCTCACCGGGGCACCGTCGGCGTCGGCGAGTTCCGCCCGGGTCGTCACCATGGAATGTCCGCCGGCCGCCCGCACCCCGTCAAGGTGCAAGGTGGCGGTGATCCTGTCGCCGGCCACGATCGGCCGGTGGTGGGTGAACCGTTCTTCCCCGTGCACCACCCGGGTGAAGTCGATCCCGGCCTCCGGGTCGGGGTTCACCTGGGCCTCGCTGCGCTGGGCGACGAGGACGGCGAAGGTCGGTGGGGCGATCACGTCGGGGTGTCCGAGGGCACGGGCCGCCTCCGGGCTGGTGTGCACCGGGTCGGTGGAGCCGATCGCCTCGGCGAACTCGCGGATCTTCTCCCGGCCCACCTCGTAGGCCGGTGACGGCGGGTACAC
>JARRQM010000356.1:0-3058 GCA_037381765.1 Kineosporiaceae bacterium | reverse complement strand
GGGCGACGGGGCCACCGGGTCAGGGGTCAGCTGCGGTCCCCGGAGACGTCCCCGCCCCAACGTCCCAGCCGAACCGACAGCACGGCGAGCGCCGCGGCCCCCGCAGAGGATGTGCGCAGCACATGCCGCCCGAGCCGCACCGGAACGGCCCCGGCCTCGCCCAGGTCGACGAGTTCGGCGTCGGCGATCCCGCCTTCGGGGCCGACGATGATGAGCACCTCCCCGGTAGCCCCCGGCACCGGCAGGGGCAGCGTGGCCAGCGGCCGGTCGGCCGCCTCGTGCAGGAGCACGGTCGCCGCGGCTGCCCGCACCCGTCCGGCGAGCCCGGCCGTCGTCACCGCCGGGGACACCGGCGGGAGGTCCGCCCGACGGGACTGTTTCGCCGCCGCCCGCACGGTCGTCTCCCAGCGGCGCCGGGACCGCTCGCCGCGCTCCCCCTGCCAGACGACCACGCTGTTCCGGGCCTGCCAGGGAATGATCTCGTCGGCCCCGAGTTCGGTGGCGGTCTGCACGGCGAGTTCGTCCCGGCCCCCCTTGGCGAGCGCCTGAACGAGCACGAGCCGGGGTTGCGGCGCGGGCAGCCGGTCCACCCCGAGCACCCGCAGGTCCAGCCGGTCCCGCCGGGCCGTCTCGACCCGGGTCCGGGCGAGCCGGCCCGCACCGTCGGCGAGGTCGACGTGTTCGCCGGGGCGCAGCCGGCGCACCGTGGCTGCGTGCCGGCCTTCCTCCCCGTCGAGGGTGAACGGTGTCCCCGGGCCTGCCGAATCCAGGGCGGCGGGCGGGACGAGGAACAGCGGCGCGGTCACCGTCCGGACAGCCGGTCGCGCAGCTTGGAGAACACCCCCTGGTGGGCGGGTGCGAGCTTGCCCGCGGGGCGTTCCTCCCCGCGCAACTTCGCCAGCTCGCGGAGCAGTTCCTCCTGCCGGTCGTCGAGCCGGGTCGGGGTGATCACGGACAGGTGGACGACGAAGTCGCCGCGCCCCGCGCCGCGCAGGTGGGTGACCCCCTTACTGCGCAGGGTCACCGTCTCCCCGGACTGGGTACCGGCCCGGACGGTGACGTCCTCGGCCCCGTCGAGACTGTCCAGCTGCAAGGTGGTGCCGAGCGCAGCAGCGGTCACCGGCACCTCGACGGTGCAGTGCACGTCGTCGCCGCGCCGGGTGAACACCGGGTGCGGGCGTTCGACGATCTCGACGTAGAGGTCACCGGGCGGGCCCCCGGCCGGGCCCACCTCGGCCTGTCCGGCCAGCTGGATCCGGGTACCGGTATCCACCCCGGCGGGCACCTTGATGGTGAGGGTGCGCCGGGTGCGCACCCGGCCCTCACCGGAACATTCCAGGCAGGGCTCGGGGATGACGGTGCCGACCCCGTGGCAGGCCACGCACGGCTGGGTGGTCATCACCTGGCCGAGGAAGGAACGGGCCACCCGCTGCACCTGGCCGCGTCCGCCGCACACGTCGCATGTGCGCGGCTGGGTGCCGGGCGCGCAGCAGCTGCCCTCGCAGGTCGGGCAGACCACGGCGGTCTCCAGTTGGAGTTCCCGCTGGGCCCCGAACGCGGCCTCGTTGAGGTCGATTTCGATCCGGATCAGGGCGTCCTGCCCGCGGCGCTGGCGCGAGGCCGGTCCCCGGGTACCCGCCGCCGTGCCGAAGAAGGTCTCGAAGATGTCGCTGAACCCGACACCGGGACCGAATCCGCCGCCGGATCCGAGCGGATCCCCGCCGTGGTCGTAGACCTGCCGCTTCTCCGGGTTGGACAGGACGTCGTAGGCGCGGCCGATCTCCTTGAACCGCTCCTCGGCCTCCGGGCCCGGGTTGACGTCCGGATGCAGTTTCCGGGCGAGCTTGCGGTAGGCCTTTTTGATCTCCTCGGTGGTGGCGTCCCGAGAGACACCAAGCACCTCGTAGTAGTCGCTCACCGCACTCCGTTGTTCAGTCATGATGCAAGAATCCGTGAAAGGTAGCGGGCCACGGCCCTGACCGTGCCGATCGTCGTCGGGTAGTCCATCCTTGTCGGGCCCAGCACCCCGATGCGCGCCACGACCTGCCCCGGAGCACCGTAGCCGCTCGCCACGAGCGACGTCTCGGCGAGTCCCTCGTAGGCCGTCTCGTGCCCGATCCGGACCCCGACGTCACCGGTGTCCGCAGCCATGTCGGTGAGCAGCCGGAGCAGCACGACCTGTTCCTCCAGCGCCTCCAGCACCGGTTCGATCGAGCGGGCGAAGTCCGGGCCGGACCGGGCCAGATTCGCCGTCCCGGCGAGCACGATCCGTTCCTCCCGTTCGCTGTCGGCCGTGGTCGCGAGGGCGTCGACGACCCGACCGACCGCCGCCCGATCGTCGGCGGGGAAAGTCGCGGCAACCTCCTCGGCATGTGTCCCGACCGAGGTCAGCGGCGCGCCGACGGCGACGGTGTTCAGCCGGGCCCGCAGGTCGGCGAGGACCTGATCGGTCAGCTCCGCCCCCACTTCGGCGACCCGCTGCTCGACCCGGCCGGTGTCGGTGATGAGCACGACCAGGATCCGGTCGGCGGCCAGCGGGACGAGTTCAATATGCCGCACCGTCGACCGGGACAGCGACGGGTACTGGACGACCGCGACCTGGTGGGTGAACTGGGCGAGCAGCCGGACCGTCCGGTCCAGGACGTCATCGAGGTCGACGGCGGCATCGAGCAGGGAGTGGATGGCCCGTTTCTCCGCCGAGGACAGCGGCTTCACCCGCGCCAGCCGGTCGACGAACATGCGGTACCCGAGGTCGGTGGGGATCCGCCCGGCACTCGTATGCGGTTGCGCGATGTACCCCTCCTCCTCCAGCGCGGCCATATCGTTACGGATGGTCGCCGGGGAGACGCCGAGGGAGTGCCGTTCGACGAGGGCCTTGGAACCGACGGGTTCGCGCGTGCGGACGTAGTCCTCGACGATCGCTCGGAGGACCGCGAGCCTGCGGTCATCGGTCACGGCTGGCACTCCTCTCCTCTGAGTGCCAAGTCTAGGGGTTGGGGAATGACGCCGCCGGACACCCCACCCCCGGTGCGCGGTATGTCCGCTTCCCGGCGTGCCG
>JARRQM010000355.1:3076-3798 GCA_037381765.1 Kineosporiaceae bacterium | reverse complement strand
TGGAGGCGTCCCGGTAGGCCTGCGACGACGTGGACCTGCGCACGCTGATCCCCGCGTTCGTGCTCAGTGAGCTGCGCGGGGCGTTCATCATCGGCTTCGTCGTCTTCGTGCCGTTCCTCGTCGTCGACATCGTGATCAGCGCGATCCTCATGTCGTTGGGCATGGTCATGCTCCCGCCTTCCCTCGTGTCGCTGCCGTTCAAGCTCCTGCTTTTCGTCCTCGTCGACGGCTGGACGCTGATCGTCACCACGCTCGTCGGCAGCTACCACTGACCGTTCCGCCGCCCGCTCACCCGCGGACACCACAGCACCGGGAAGGAGCCACACCGTGGAGGACAACGTCATCCAGATCGTCGCCGCGGGGCTGCTGGCGGCGACGAAGGTCGCCGGTCCGGTACTGATTTCCACGCTGGTGGTCGGACTGCTGCTGTCCATCTTCCAGTCGGCCACCCAGATCCAGGAGGCGACGCTGACCTTCCTGCCGAAACTCGGGGTGGCCGGCATCGTGCTCACCCTCACCGGGGCGTGGATGCTGCGGGTTCTTGAGGGGTTCACCCGGGAGATCTTCGCCATGATCCCGACCTTGTTGAATTCCTGACCGGCCGGACCTCCGATGACCGGCCTGCAGCTGTCCGCCGGCGAGACCGTCGTCGCCGGGTACCTGCTGGCGGTGGCCCGCACCGCCGGGTTCGTCCTGGTCGCTCCCCCGTTCAACACGAAGGC
>JARRQM010000355.1:0-3071 GCA_037381765.1 Kineosporiaceae bacterium | reverse complement strand
GCCCGGTCGGGCCCGGGCTGCCGCCGCGCTCGTCCTCGCCCTCCCGCTGACTGACGTGATGGCCGCGGGGGGCCCGGATCTGACCTCGCTGTTCATGCCGTTGCACGCGCTCACCCAGCTGTTCATGGGGTTGACGCTGGGCTACCTGGTGCTCGCCGCGGTGGCCACGTTGGAGTCCGCGGGCGGGATCATCGACATGATCGGCGGCTTCATGATGTCGGTGGACCTCGACCCGCTGATGATGACCCGGACCGCGGTGATGGGTCGACTGAACCAGCTTCTCGCGATCACTTTGCTGTTTGCCGGGGACGGACATCTCATGGTCATCCAGGGACTGTCCCGGAGTGCCCAGCTCATGCCGGTTCCCGCGCTCACGTGGGAGGCCCTGGGCCGCACCGTGACATCGGCGGCGGGCGGGGTGCTGCTCGGCGCCGTGCAGATCGCCGCCCCGGTGATGGCGGCCATGCTCATCGTCGACGTCACTCTCGGGCTGCTCACCCGGGCGGCTCCGGCCTTGAACGCTTTCGCCCTCGGGTTCCCGTTGAAGATCCTGTTCACCTTGTTGTTGTCCGGACTGGTGATCTCCCGCCTGCCGGGTGTCTTGGAGACGCTGATCCGGCAGGCCGTGACGACGGGGATGTCGCTGTACGGAGGGGGGTGAACTGCCGTGGCCGATTCCTCCGGCAAGACCGAGAAACCGACTCCGCGACGGATCCGGAACGCCCGCAAGGAGGGGCAGTTCCCGCGGACCCCGGACGCCTCCGCCTGGTTGGCCGTCCTCGTCGGTACGGCGCTGCTCCCGCACACCGCGGGCACCATGCTCCAGGTGGTACACGCCGAGTTCCGGCTGCTGCCGGAGATCGCGGCCGACCCGGCGCCGGCCCGGGCCCTCGCCGTCCTGGCCCGGATCCCCCGGGACGTGTTCACCGTCGCCGCCCCCCTGTGTTTCTCCGCGGTGGCCGCGGCCGCACTCGCCCAGGCCGCCCAGGGGGTACATCCGACGACGAAGACCCTCAAGCCGAAGTTCAACCGGCTCAGCCCGAAGCAGGGCATCAAGCGGATGTTCGGTACCCGCGCGGCTTGGGAGGCGGTGAAGAGCCTCGCCAAGGTGAGCGTGATCGCCTTGGTCGCTTTCGGCGTCGCGTACACGCTGGTGCCCGCCCTGCTCATCGAGTCGCTGCCGCTGGCCACGGTGATGCGGCGGACCGGGGACGGGTTGCGGTCACTCATCTGGGCGGCGTCTCTCGCGGGGCTCGTCCTCGCCGGGGCCGACTATGCCTATCAGAAACATTCGGTGCTCAAGCAACTGCGGATGACCCCGCGGGAGGTCAAGGACGAGTCGAAGCAGGCTGAGGGCGACCCGATGGTCAAGGGCGCGATCCGGTCCCGGCAGCTGTCGATCAGTCGGAACCGGATGCTCTCCGAGGTTGCCGACGCGGACGTCGTCCTCGTCAACCCGACGCACTTCGCCGTCGCCTTGGCCTATGACCCGGCCAAGGGGGCACCCCGGGTCGTCGCCAAGGGGGCGGGCACTCTCGCGGCCAAGATCCGGGATCGGGCCCGGGAGCACCGGATCCCCGTGATCGAGGACAAGCCGCTCACCCGCACCTTGTACCGGGTGTGCGATCTGGGCGACGAGATCCCCGCCGAGCTCTATCTCGTCGTCGCCCGGATCCTCGCCTTCGTCATGACCGCGGGCCGGCCTGGCTCCCGCGGCGACGCCCGCCGGACCCCGGGGAATGCCCCGGCCATCCCGGCTCTACCGTCGAAGGCCCAGCTGCGGGCACGCCGTTCCCGGCAGTCCCGAGAGGGTCGGCGCGCCACCCGCCCCACCCCGAACTCCCCGGCCTCCTAGCCCCGCCCCCGCACCCACCCCGCACACCCAGGGCTCCCGTCTCCGCCCCGGACGCCCCTGGCTCCAGGCTCCGCGTGAGAGCGGGCGATCCGGCCGACGTCCGGTCACCCGCTCGATGTCCTTTGCTCTGCACGCAGCAACGAGCGCACCGGTTGCTCTACACGCAGCAACGAGCGCACCGGCATCCCGCCCAACCAGACCCTTTGCTCTGCACGCAGCAACGAGCGCACCAGCATCCCGCAACGGATGCCGCAGCTCTCAGCCGATCCATCCCTTGTGCACGGCCCAGAGAAGAAGGCCCACGGGGAGGATGAATCCGGCCATCTGGAAACGCAGCCACAGCGACCGCCCGGGATCGAGCGGCCGTGCCCGACTGCCAGAAGGAGGCGCGAGTCGGCCGAGACGCAGCAGGCTGAAGGAGTTCATGAGGAGCACAATCGGGGTATGGACGAGCGACTTCGGTGACCACCAGCCGAAGAGCAAGGTCGACCCGCTCAGTTTCCGGCCCGTGGACAGACCGCACGATTTGCAGAGCCGCCCGCCGACGGTCTGGATCCGGCTAGCCAGGATCAGGCCTTGCAGCCCCTGAAAATTGACCGCGGTCGCCGGAAAGCCACCGCAGATCTGGCAGATCGCTTCCTCACCTTCGGCTGCGACATACCCGTCCTCGGCGCTAATCCCGTTCCGCGGGATCCAGAACTGCCAGTCCAGCGGAGCCGGGGGCCAGCTCGGATCGGGGCGCCACGACGCGTCAGGGAAGAACCCGGCCGGTACGAGCCAGCCCGGTGGCGGGTTGAACCGTACGGCCTTGGTCGACAAGTGTCCGTCACCTGCTGTTGCGTCCCGCCGACCCATTGGTCCCTCCCTGCGCTTTCGGCCTGTCCGAGCCGAAACTCCGGGGGGGAGATTAGCCAGCTTCCTACCGATACCCCGAGTCGACGTGGGGCCACCCACGGATCAGGGAGAAGGTTGGGGACCTGTTCACCGGGGTGCATTCCCGAGCGCTTATCAACGGACAAGATCATTTCCTTGTGGGTGGACAGTTGGTCTCCGCGTTGGCGGACAGTTCATCTCCCTGTCCTCGGTCAACTGATCTCCGGCGCGGTTAGGCCAGGGGGATCGCCCCTGCTCCGGTGGTGGCTTCGGCCAAGCGCAGGCTGGTGCCTTCGGTGAGCACGACGTGGACGTGGTGCAGGAGGCGGTCGACGGTGGCGGT
>JARRQM010000354.1:0-3084 GCA_037381765.1 Kineosporiaceae bacterium | reverse complement strand
CGCCGGGCACCCGGGACTGCGCCGGGCACTCACCGACCCGTCCCGGGACGGGACGGCCAAGGCGGAGCTGATCACCCGGCTGGTCGGCGGTTCGGTCTGCGGACCGGCCGCGGATCTGCTGTCAGGTCTGGTCCGGGGCCGGTGGGCACTCGCCACCGACCTCACCGACGCGGTCGAGGCCCTGGCCGTGCAGGCCGAACTCGCCGCCGCGGAACGGGGCGGGCGCCTCGACGCCGTGGAGGACGAGTTGTTCCGGTTCTCCCGGGTGGTCGCCGGTGACTCCAGGCTGCGGGATGCGTTCTCGCTGCGCACCGAGGGCGTCGAGCGTAAGGCCGAGCTCGTCGGGCGGTTGCTCGGCAGCCGGGTCGCCGCGGAGAGCCTGCGCCTGGCCACCCGGGCCGCAACCCGGCCCCGGGGGATGCGCACCGAGCAGGTCCGTGAGGTGTACGTGCGGGCGGCGGCGGAACGCCGGCGCCAGCTCGTCGCCGAGGTGGTCTGCGCGGTGCCGCTCACCGAAGGGCAGCGGACCCGGCTGGCGGCCGCACTGGAACGCGGCTACGGCCGTCCGGTCCGGCTCAACGTCGACATCGACCCCGGTGTTGTCGGGGGCCTGCGGGTGCAGATCGGCGGCGACCTGATCGACGGCACCCTCGCCGCCCGCCTGGATGAGGCGGGCCGGCGTCTCGCCAGCTGAACCGGCGACATCCACGGCCCCCGGTCCACGGCCTCCGGCCCAGCGGCCACGGACCACCGGGCCTGAACCACCGCACCACCCGCACGGACGGCGTTCCGGACGTACGGCACGACAGACGGCAGACGCGGTCCCGTTCCCGGGACCGGACGACAGACGAGAGAGCAGGGACTTCAGATGGCGGAGCTGACGATCCGTCCGGAGGAGATCCGGGACGCCCTGGACGCCTTCGTCCAGTCCTACGACCCCGGCACTGCCGCCCGCGAGGCAGTGGGCCGGGTCAGTGAGGCCATGGACGGTATCGCCCGGGTCGAGGGCCTGCCGAGCGTGATGGCCAACGAGCTGCTCGAGTTCGAGGACGGCACCCTCGGCCTCGCACTCAACCTTGACGTGCGTGAGGTCGGCGTGGTCATCCTCGGCCCGTTCGGCGGGATCGAGGAGGGACCGGAGGTACGCCGTACCGGGCAGATCCTCTCGGTCCCGGTCGGTGACGCCTTCCTCGGCCGCGTGGTCGACCCGCTCGGCGTGCCGATCGACGGTCTCGGCGAGATCGAGGCCGAGGACCGCCGGGCCCTGGAGCTGCAGGCCCCGTCGGTGGTGCAGCGCACCAGCGTGCACGAGCCGCTGATGACGGGGATCAAGGCGATCGACTCGATGACCCCGATCGGTCGCGGCCAGCGCCAGCTGATCATCGGTGACCGGCAGACCGGCAAGACCGCGGTGGCCATCGACACGATCATCAACCAGAAGGACAACTGGGCTTCCGGCGACCCGAAGAAGCAGGTGCGTTGCATCTACGTCGCGGTCGGCCAGAAGGGGTCGACGATCGCCAGTGTCCGCCGGTCCCTGGAGGATGCCGGGGCGCTGGAGTACACGACGATCGTCGCGGCCCCGGCCTCGGACGCCGCGGGCTTCAAGTACCTGGCGCCGTACACCGGTTCGGCCATCGGCCAGCACTGGATGTACGCCGGCAAGCATGTTCTGATCATCTTCGACGACCTGACCAAGCAGGCCGAGGCCTACCGCGCGGTGTCCCTGCTGCTGCGCCGCCCGCCGGGTCGCGAGGCCTACCCGGGTGACGTGTTCTACCTGCACAGCCGGCTGCTGGAACGCTGCGCCAAGCTGTCCGAGGAGATGGGTTCCGGGTCCCTCACCGGCCTGCCGGTGATCGAGACCAAGGCGAATGACGTCTCGGCGTACATCCCGACGAACGTCATCTCGATCACCGACGGGCAGATCTTCCTGGAATCCGACCTGTTCAACGCGAATGTGCGGCCCGCGATCAACGTGGGTATCTCGGTCTCCCGGGTCGGCGGTGCCGCGCAGACGAAGGCGATGAAGTCGGTTTCCGGTTCGCTGCGGGTCGACCTCGCCCAGTTCCGCGCGCTGGAGGCGTTCGCCATGTTCGCCTCCGACCTCGACGCGGCATCCCGTCACCAGCTGGAACGCGGCGCTCGCTTGGTCGAGCTGCTCAAGCAGCCGCAGTACTCCCCGTACCCGATGGAGGAGCAGGCGGTCGCCATCTGGCTGGGCACCAGCGGTCAGCTGGACGAGGTGCCGACCGCGGATGTGCGGCGGTTCGAGACGGAACTGCTCGACCACCTGCGCCGCACCGAGACCGCGCTTCCGGCGATCCGCGAGACCGGAACGTTCGGCGACGACACCCGGGCGGCCCTGGAAACGGCGGTCGGGGAGTTCAAGCTCGGCTTCCAGACCGGCGAGGGCAAACCGCTCGTGTCGGCCGGGAAGGAATCGGCGACGGCACTGGACGAGGCCGAGGTCGAGCAGGAGAAGATCGTCCGCCAGAAGCGCGGCTGAGCCGGGCCCTGACGGAAGGGACGACGACATGGGAGCGCAACTCCGCGTCTACCGATCGAAGATCCGCTCGGTCTCTTCGATGAAGAAGATCACCCGCGCGTTCGAGCTCATCGCGGCCTCGCGGATGATCAAGGCGCAGCACCGTACGGCGGCGTCGACGCCGTACGCGCGGGCGATTACCCGCGCGGTGTCCGCGGTGGCCACGTACTCCACCGAGGACCACCCGCTGACCACCGAGAAACCGGAGGTGACCCGGGCGGCGGTGCTGCTCATCACCTCCGACCGGGGCCTGGCCGGCGCGTACTCCGCCAACGTGCTCAAGGAAGGGGAGGCCCTGTCCGAGCTGCTGCGCAGCGAGGGCAAGGAGGTCGTGCCCTACCTGTGCGGGCGCAAGGCGATCGCGTTCTACAAGTTCCGCCAGCGGACGTCTGCCGGGGAGTGGAGCGGTTTCTCCGATTCCCCGCAGTACGAGAACGCCCGCGAGATCGCGAAGACACTGATCGACGCGTTCCTCACACCGACCGAGGAGGGCGGTGTCGACGAGATCCACGTCGTCTTCACCCGCTTCGTCAACA
>JARRQM010000353.1:0-3085 GCA_037381765.1 Kineosporiaceae bacterium | reverse complement strand
GTGACCGAGTCGAGAACCGGCTCCTTGTCCTCCTGCAGGTCCCGGTTGTAGGCGAGCGGGAGGCCCTTGAGGGTGGCCAGCAGCCCGGACAGGTTGCCGATCAGCCGGCCCGCCTTGCCCCGGGCCAGCTCGGCGATATCGGGGTTCTTCTTCTGCGGCATGATCGAGGAACCGGTGGCGAAGGCATCGTCGAGGACGGCGTAGCCGAACTCCGGGGTGGTCCAGGCGATCACCTCCTCGGCCAGCCGGGACAGGTCGACCGCGGTCATCGCCAGGACGAAGGTGAACTCGGCGACCACGTCCCGGGACGCGGTCCCGTCCATGGAGTTGTCACTGGACGCGGAGAACCCCAGTTCCCGGGCCACCGCCTCGGGGGACAGCCCGAGACTGGACCCGGCGAGCGCACCCGACCCGTAGGGGGACTCATCGGCCCGACGGTCCCAGTCGACCAGCCGCTGCACGTCCCGGGTCAGCGCCTGACCGTGCGCCTGCAGGTGGTGGGCGAGCAGCACCGGCTGGGCCGGCTGGAAGTGGGTACGTCCGGGCATCGGGGCATCCGGATACCGGGCGGCCTGATCGAGCAGCGCCCCGACGAGATCGAGGACGCCCCGGGCCACATCCCGGGCCCGGTCCCGCAGGTACATCCGGTACAGGGTGGCGACCTGGTCGTTCCGGGAACGCCCGGCGCGCAACCGGCCGCCCAGCTCCGGGCCGACCCGTTCGATCAGGCCCCGTTCCAGCGCCGTGTGCACGTCCTCATCGGCGGGGGTGCCGACGAACCGGCCCGCGACGACATCGGCTTCCAGCGCGTCCAGCCCTTCCAGCATCGCCACGAGCTCCGGGGTGGACAGCAGCCCCGCATGCCGGAGTACCCGGGCATGTGCCCGGGATCCGGCGAGGTCGTAGGGGGCCAGCACCCAGTCGAAGTGCACCGAGGCGGACAGGGCCTCCAGTGCCGCGGCGGGTCCGCCGGCGAACCGACCACCCCACAGTTTCAGGGGCCCCGGGTCCGGCTGTCCCGGTTCCGGCCCCGGCGATCCGGACCCCGGGTGGGCGGGGCCGTCCTGCGCCTGCGGTCCGGTCGCGGTCATCGCGTCTCACCTCCCGCGGCCAACGCGAGAAAGCGGGCCGCGACTTCGGGCCCGCCGGCCGGGTCGCGGGTGACGACGAGCACGGTGTCGTCACCGGCGATGGTCCCGAGTACGGCGGGCAGAACCGACTGGTCGATCGCCGAGGCGAGCAGCTGCGCCGCCCCGGGCGGGTTGCGAAGCACCACGAGGTTCACCGACGACTCCGCCGTGACGAGGTGTTCCTCACACAGCCGGGTCAGCCGGGCGTCGAGCACTTCCTGGCCGAGGGCGGCCCACGGGGTCCGGTCCCCGCCCTCCCCCGGAACCGCGTAGACGAGCCCGCCGTCCGGGTTCCGGACCCGCACCGCCCCGAGCTCGACGAGGTCGCGGGACAGCGTGCCCTGGGTGGCCACGACCCCGGCCGAGGCCAGCCGCTCGGCGAGTTCGGCCTGCGAGCGCACCGGGGTGCGGCGGAGGATCTCGACGATCCGTCGGTGCCGGGCCGTTTTCGTCGCCGCCGTCCCGCCGCCGGCGCCGGCTCCCCGGCCGCCGGCCGGCGCCGGCAGCGGCTCGGGGGCCACCGTCACGATCGCTCCAGCAACCAGGTGAGCAGCGCCTTCTGGGCGTGCAGCCGGTTCTCGGCCTCATCCCATACCGCCGAGGCGGGCCCGTCGATCACCTCCGCGGCGATCTCCCGGCCCCGGTATGCGGGCAGGCAGTGCAAGACGATCGCCTTGTCGCCGGCGCGGGACAGGCACGCCTGGTCGATGGCGAAGGGCAGGAAGGGGGCTGCCCGGTCCCCGGCCTCCCCCTCCTGCCCCATGGACACCCAGGTGTCGGTGGCGAGCACGTCCGCACCGTCCGCGGCGGCGGCCGGGTCGTGGGTGACGGTGACCGATCCTCCGGTGGTCGCGGCCCGCTCGGCCGCCGCCGCGACCACGGCCGGGTCGGGACGGTATCCCTGCGGGGTGCCGACCCGCACGTGCATCCCCGCGTTCGCCCCGCCGAGCAGGTAGGAGTGCGCCATGTTGTTCGCCCCGTCACCGAGATAGGTGAGGGTGAGGCCGGCCAACCGGCCGAACCGTTCCCGCACCGTCTGCAGGTCGGCGAGGATCTGGCAGGGATGGAAGGTGTCGGTGAGGGCGTTGACCACCGGAACCCGGCTCGCCGCGGCCATCGCCTCGATCCGGTCCTGCCCGGAGGTCCGCCACACCACGGCGGCGCATTGCCGTTCCAGCACCCGGGCGGTGTCCTCGATCGGTTCGCCGCGCCCCATCTGGCTGCCCTGGGCGTCGATGACCAGCGGGTACCCGCCGAGTTCGGCGATCCCCACGCTGAACGAGACCCGGGTGCGGGTGGACGGTTTGTCGAAGAGCACGGCCACCGCCCGCGGGCCGTCCAGCGGCCGGACCCGGAACCGGCCCTCGGCCCGGTCTGCCTTCAACGCGTCGGCGAGGTCAAGGACCTCACCGAGTTCGGCGGGGGTGAGGTCGTCATCCCGCAAGAAGTGGCGGGGGCTCATACGGTCTCCTCCGGGAGGGTCCGGGCCGCCGCGTCGAGGGCGGCCGGCAGGGCGTCGGCGAAGTCGTCGACCTGCTCGGTGCTGAGGATGAGCGGGGGTGCCAGCCGGAGCGCGTCCGGGGCCACCGCGTTGACGACGAACCCGGCATCGAGCAGGTGCCCGGCCACGGCGGCGGACACCGGCCGGGTCAGCTGCTCCGCGAGGAGCAGGCCCTCCCCGCGGACCCCCGCGATCAGCGGATGCCCGGTCGCGGTGATCGCCTCGCGCAAGTACGTCCCGACCCGGCCGGCGTGCTCGACGAGCCCGTCCCGTTCGATGACGTGCAAGGTGGCCAGGGCCGCCGCGGCGGCCACCGGGTTCCCGCCGAAGGTGCTCCCGTGCTGGCCGGGGCCGAGCAGCTGGCCGACCCGGTCGCCGAATCCGACGACGGCACCGACCGGCAGGCCACCGGCGAGCCCCTTGGCCAGGGCCACGGCGTCGGGGCGGACCCCGC
>JARRQM010000352.1:0-3087 GCA_037381765.1 Kineosporiaceae bacterium | reverse complement strand
CCCGTCGGTGACGGTGCGGTCGTAGCGCTCCACGATGATGCAGTCGGCGTCCCCGACCTTGATCAGGTGGCTGTCGGGGGCCGGGATCCCGGCCAGACGGGCGAGTTGCAGGCAGTCGTGCTCCAGCACGACCGTTCCACGGTGGATCCGGTTGTCCACCTTGAGGATGTGGGTGGAGGGGTAGCCGTGCACCGGACGTGCCCAGCCATCGGAGGTGGCCACGAGCAGAATCTTGTCCTCCAGCCCAGCCAGGGACAGCTCGGAGTCGTCGTGCAGCGCCAGCGTGCGCGCCGGCAGACTGGCCACGTCGACGAGCAGATCATCGTCGCTGAGCGGGACCAGGCCAGGGGCGGCGGCATAGGGGGTCCCCGCTCCCTCATCCACGCCGCCGGCGTCCTCGGCGATGACGAGGGCACCGGCGACGTCACGGCCGAACCTGGCCAGCATGCTGAGCGCGTCGAGAGTGTCCACACCTGCCAACCGCGACATCGACATCCGGTGGTGGCCTTCCGGGAGCAGGCCGGTGACGAAGGGCCAGGCCGCCTGGCGGCTGCGGCGCACCGGCAGCGAGCAGGACAACAAGGGAATGCCCAACGAGTGCTCGGACAACGTTCGCCGGGTGTACTCGCAGGAGACACCGCCCGACCCGGTACGGCGCAGAATGGCCACCTTCTCCTGGCCGAGCCAGACCGCGAGATGGCTGATGCGCGCCATCAACGGTCCCCGGGCTCGTGGCCGTCCGCGTCGTCACCGGCGCCATCGGGGAGCTCAACGAGCAGTCGGGCACCCAGACGCCGCAGCAGCCGCAGGCTCCGCTCCAGCAGCAGCGTGCTCAGACCGGCCTCGAGCTTGGCCAGGTAGGTCCGCTCGACCCCCGACTGCTCGGCAAGCTCCAACTGCGTCATCCCGAGCGCCCGGCGCGCTTCCGAGACCGCGAGGCCCAGATCCTCCGCCCGCCTGATCTCGATCCTCTGCACGCTTACCCACCCTCACAGCGATCACCGAGTGCTGTTATCCGCACAGTCACCTCAATTGAGGGCTGTGCCATTATCAGCATAGTAATACCGAGGCTCGACATGTGCAAGTATCAGCACAACATGCCGGGTGGAGGCTCACGCGGCTTGCTCCCAGACCAGGCGGACCATCGAGCGGGACTTCCCGCTGAGCCCCTGTTGTTCGCCGCTCGGATACTCGGCCGACTCGGCCGGATGGCGGTAGTCCAGCGGAGGATGCCTGTGTCCTCGGGCTCGGCGGACAGGGGCAGTGCGCTGGCCTCGGCCTGTGACAGACGTGCCAGTCCGGACTGTCCGGGGCGGGAGCAATACCGAGCCTTCGCCCTCACCTGCGAGACCGGCAGCCCGGTTTCGGTGTCGAATGCCTCCCCCTTCCGGACGGCGGTGAGCAGCTCGGATCGGAAGCTGTCGGCTAGGGCGTAACTCTGGTGAGCCTGCTTCCGACGCTCTCCCGCCACGACCCACACGACGTGGTAGCTGGCCTTGTCCTTCCTTCCCTTGCGCTTCTCGATCTTCCACATCGGGGATGTCGTCCCGGCCCCGTTCCTTTCATCGCGTCAGGCGGGGCTGGTGGGGATGCGGGTGGCAGTGCCGGTGACCAGGGCGGTGGTGGCGGCGATCAGGGTGTCGATCGTGCTGGGGCGGCCCATCTCGACCCCTTGTTCGATGATCAGTCGGTCCCCGGCCCTGGCCGTGCCCAGTGTCCGCAGGTAGCCGGCCAACGCGGCGGCCGCGGCACCGGTGGCGGGGTCCTCGATGACCCCGCCGAGGGGGAAGGGATTGCGGGAGCGCCAGCGACCGTCCCCGAGGGAGACGACCAGTTGGATGGTGGTCCAGTCGTGTTCACGACACAGGTGGGTGAGTGCGGGGAAGTCGTAGTCCAGGTGGGCCAGCCGGTCCAGGTGCGAGGCCACCAGCACGGGGTGCCGGTTGCCTGCGGTCCCGATCATCGCCGGGAACCGCGGGTTCAGGTCGGCCCGGGACCAGCCCAACGTGGCGAGCAGTCGGTCCTGGTGCGCTTCGGGAAGCGGCTCGGCACCGGCGGGAGGGCTCTCGAACGTCGCCGTGATGGCGCCGTCGCCGGTCGCGGCCTGGGCGCCGGTATCGGCTCGGTTGACGGTGAGCAGGACCGGTCCGACGTTGGTGATCAGTGGGAACCGGCCGGGCCCCTGAGCCTCGCCGAGGGCGACGCCCGCCGCGATCGTCGCGTGTCCGCAGAAGGCGACCTCGGTCTCGGGTGAGAAGTACCGCACCCGGATCGCCCCGTCCGGTTTCAGGCCTCGTGCGGTCAGGAAGGCTGTCTCGCTGTACCCGACGTCGGCAGCGATCCGCTGCATCGTCGCCTCGTCGAGCCCGTCGGCGTCCATGACGACGCCAGCCGGGTTGCCGCCGAAGGGGGAGGTGCTGAAGGCCGCGTACCGGAGCACTCTGAGCGACGAAGTCATCACGATGCAGGACAGTAACGACTTCATCAGGATCGCGGGTTCATCAGGGTCACGGGACCGGGAACCTGCCTGGGCGCGGTTGGGGGACCTCGTCAGGGGTGGGTTCGTGCGGCCCTGCGCAGTGCGGTGGACAGCGCCCGGAGGGCGCCTGCTCGGTCGGGATCGGGGCGACCGCCCCGCTGTGGGCCGCGCTGGCCCACCGCTACCTGCGGTCACACTTCCCGCAGACCCCGCCGGCTGGCCGCTTCGTCAGCCTGCTCGGGGACGCCGAACTCGACGAGGGCGCGATCTGGGAAGCGGTCGCCGATCCATCTGTCGCCAGGCTCGGCGAGCTGCTGTGGGTCGTCGACCTGAACCGGCAGTCCCTGGACCGGGTGGTGCCGGACATCCAGATCCGACGCCTGACCGGCATGTTCGCCGCAGCCGGGTGGCAGGTCCTCACCCTGAAGTGGGGGCGCACGATCTCACGGTTGTTCGACCGGCCGGGCGGCGCCCCGTTGCGGGAGCGACTGGAGACGATGCCCACCGAGGAGTACCAGCGGATGCTGCGCGCCCCCACCGAGGAGGACGTCACCCATGACCGGCACCCGCGACACCATCACCGCCCCCGCCGCCCCGGCCGCCCCGGC
>JARRQM010000351.1:0-4900 GCA_037381765.1 Kineosporiaceae bacterium | reverse complement strand
CCCGCAGTAGGGGTCCGGGACGTCGGTAGGGTCGATCCCGGCGGCACGGGGTCGGGCGGCACGGTTCCCGACGGTGCGGTTCCCGGCGGTGCGGGGCCGGACGGTACGGGACCGGACGGCACGGTTCCCGGTGGCACGGGGTCGGGCGGCACGGTTCCCGACGGCGGGAAGGTCGCCGGGTAGATCCCCGGAACCGGAGGCGCTCCCGGAACAGGAACGGGGATGGACCCCGTCGGCGGGAAGACCCCGACCAGGTACCCGGCGGGGACGGTCCCCAGGGAATACCCGGGAACATCAGCCGGTGCCGGCCCGTGCGACGCCGCCGCCCGGCGGGGACCGACCTGTACCACCCGCACCCCGAGGACCACGGCACCACCGATAATCGCGAGGACCAGCAGCCCGAACCCGACGGCGACGGCGATCAGCACCGTCCCCGAGACACCGTCCCGGTCACCTCCCGCCCCCCTACCCGGTTCGTCCCCGGACCCCGGTTCCGGGGCCGACGATGTGGCCGTGCGGTCCGTCGCCGACGGATCGCTCGTCCCGCCGACCCCGGCGGCATCGAAGATCGGGTTGTCGGCGCCGGCGGGAACATCCGCGGTGATCGCCTGGTAGGGCCGGACCGCCCCGAAGCCGCTCTGCACATCCCGCCCGCGCGGGCCGAGGTCCTCCGCGGTCGCCAGCAGCCGGGCGACCACCTGGCGATTGGTCAGCTCCGGATGTGCCGACCAGACCAGCGCGACCGCAGCCGAGACGAGGGCGCTGGCCCCGCTCGTGCCGTCCCAGTAGCCGAGTTCCCCGTGGTTGTCGACGCCGACCAGGTACACCCCGGGGGCGGCGAGCCCCAGCCGCGGCCCGGTATTCGAACCCGACCACACCTGGTCCTCCTCGTCCAGGGCACCGACCGCGATCACGCCGGGACAGCTGGACGGGTACTCCACCGCATTGCCCTCCAGGCGGCTGTTCCCCGCCGAGGCGACCAGTACCGCCCCCTCCCGCAGCGCGTAGCGGACGGCCGCCGCCTCCGCCCGCGGGCAGGTCCCCTCGATGCCGAAGGACATGTTGATGACCTTCGCGCCCTTGTCGACGGCCCAGCGGATCTGTGCCGCCACATCACTGTCCCGGGTGTTGTCCCCGGGCAGGATCCTCGCCTCGGGGGCGATCCCCACCATCCCGGAAGTCCCGCCCTGGCCGGCGACCAGAATGGCCATGTGGGTGCCGTGCCCGTCCCCTTCCGGATCGTGGTCGGTCCGGCCGTCCCCACCGGCGAAGTCCGACCCGGGCAGCACCACGCCGGAAAGTTCGGACCGGTCGGCCTGGACCCCGGTGTCGAGTACCGCGACGGTCATCCCCTGCCCCCGGGCCCCGGAGCGCCAGCTCCGCTCGACGTCCAGGGAACGGAACCACCACTGCCCGTCGGAGGTCTGGTCCTCCGGTGCGGCCACCGCATGAGGTACCGCTGCGGCGGCGGGCAGGATCGCGTCGAGAGCCCCGAACAGGAAGATCAGCGGGACGGACAGGGCGGCGGCCATCGTCCCGATCAGCCGGTTCCCCGTCACCGTCCCGGTCACCGCACCTCTCCCCAGGGCCCGTCACCGGACCCGCGATCGCGGCACTCTTCCACGGGTACCGTGCGGGGACGAAACCGGACGGTCCACGCGGTGGGTATCCCCCCGGGAGACTCCCCCGGGCTGGTCAGAACGCCTGCCGGTCCCGGACGACGGCGGCGAGGTAATCCGCCACCTCCCGGGCCAGATCGGCCTCGGCGGCTTCAACCATGACCCGGACCAGCGGCTCGGTCCCGGACGACCGCAGCAGCACCCGCCCGGTGCCGCCGAGTTGTGCTTCCGCCTTCGCCACCGCAGCGGCGAGTTCGGCGTCCTCGGCGGCCCGGGACTTGTCCACCCCCGGCACGTTGACGAGGACCTGCGGCAACCGCTGCATCACCGAGGCCAGCTCGGCAAGGGAACGCCCGGTCTGCGCCATCCGGGCCAGCAGGTGCAGCCCGGTGAGCACGCCGTCTCCGGTCGTCGCGTGGTCGAGCATGACCACGTGCCCGGACTGTTCCCCACCGAGGGAGTAACCGTGCGCGCGCATCTCCTCCAGCACGTACCGATCGCCGACCGCGGTCTGCGCCGTCCGGATCCCCTCCCGTTCCATCGCCAGACGCAACCCGAGATTGCTCATCACCGTGGTGACCAGGGTGTTCTCGCGCAGGGCACCGCGCTCGCGGAAGGCGAGGGCCAGGATCGCCATGATCTGGTCACCGTCGATCTCGCGGCCGAGGTGGTCGATGGCGAGGCACCGGTCGGCGTCCCCGTCATGGGCGATCCCGGCATCGGCCTCATTGCTGATCACCGCGTCGCGCAGGCGTTCCAGGTGGGTGGACCCGTACCCGTCGTTGATGTTCAGCCCGGTCGGCTCGGCGCCGATCACCACGACTTCCGCCCCGGCCTCGCGCAGGGCCCGGGGGGAGACCGTGCTCGCTGCGCCGTGCGCGCAGTCGACGACCACCCGCAGGCCCTCCAGCCGGTGCGGCACCGTGTTCAGCAGCCGGGCGACGTAGAGTTCCTCCGGTTGCGGCATCCGCCGCACCCGGCCGACCCCGTCCCCGACCGGACGCCGCCACTGCTCGCCGATCCGCCGTTCAATCTGGTCCTCCACCTCGTCGGGCAGCTTGTGCCCGCCCTTGGCGAAGAACTTGATCCCGTTGTCCGGCATGGGGTTGTGCGAGGCGGAGAGCATGACCCCGATATCGGCGCCGGTTTCGGCGACCAGGCCGGCGATCGCCGGGGTCGGCAGCACCCCCGCGTCCTCGACATCCACCCCGGCGCTGGCCAGCCCTGCGATGACGGCCGCAGACAGGAACTCCCCCGAGGCACGCGGGTCCCGCCCGACGATCGCCCGCGGACGGTGCCCGGCGAAGGCCCCCGCCTCACCGCGGACGTGGGCTGCGGCGACGGCGAGATCGACCGCGAGTTCCGCGGTCAGCTCACCGTTGGCGAGGCCCCGAACACCGTCGGTGCCGAACAGTCTTCCCACCGGATCTCCGTTCACCGGTCCACCGGACCGCCCGTCCCGGACCTGGAAGACCGTACGGTCAGCGCTTGCTGTACTGAGGTGCCTTGCGGGCCTTCTTCAGACCGGCCTTCTTCCGTTCCTTGGCCCGAGCGTCCCGGGTGAGGAAGCCGGCCTTCTTCAGCGGCGGGCGGTTCGCCTCGACGTCGATCTCGTTCAACGCCCGGGCCACGCCGAGCCGCAGGGCCCCGGCCTGGCCGGAGGCGCCGCCGCCGTGCAGACGGGCGATCACGTCGAAACGGCCCTCCAGCTCGGTCACCCGGAACGGCTCGTTGACCAGCTGCTGGTGCACCTTGTTGGGGAAGTAGTCATCCAGGGTGCGGCCGTTGATCTTCCACGTGCCGGTACCGGGCACGAGACGCACCCGGGCGATGGCTTCCTTGCGGCGGCCGGTGGCCGCGCCGGGAACGCTCAGTCCCGCCCCGGTACCCGGGGTGTCCGGCGTGGCGGTGGAGTAGCTGCTCGGGGCGTCCTCGGCCTCGACACCGGTGGTGTCGGGCTCGGGGGTGGTCTCTGCCACGGTTCTCCTGTTCCTTCGATCGCGGGGTTCGCCGTGGCCTACTGAGCGACCTGCGAGATCTGGTACGGCTCGGGCTGCTGGGCCTGGTGCGGGTGCTCCGGGCCCCGATACACCTTGAGCTTGCCCAGCTGGGCGCGGCCGAGGGTGTTCTTCGGAAGCATGCCGCGCACGGCCTTCTCGACCGCACGCTCCGGGTTACGTTCGAGCAGCTCCGCGTACCCGACGGCGCGCAGACCACCCGGGTAGCCGGAGTGCCGGTAGGCCTTCTTCTGCTCGCGCTTGGCCCCGGTGAGGGCGACCTTGTCGGCGTTGATGATGACGACGAAGTCACCGGTGTCGACATGCGGGGCGAAGGTCGGCTTGTGCTTGCCCCGCAGCAGGATCGCGACCTGGGAGGCGAGCCGGCCGAGCACGATGTCGGTGGCGTCGATGACGTGCCAACGGCGCTCGACATCGCCGGGCTTAGGGGTGTACGTGCGCACGGTCGTAGCCTTCGTCCTCATCAGATGGTGTCGCGGCTCGGCCATCGACATCGCCCCCGCGCACAGCGGGAGGGGTGCCGGTTGCCGACCGCGTGCCCCCGGGCTGGGTCACCGCTGGCGGTCCGACCACGAGAGGCACAACGACCTGACAGGTTACCGGCGCACTGTCGGAGGGTCAAAACGCGCCCTGGCCTGGGGCGTCCCCGGGCGAATCGGCGGGTCGAACAGCAGGCGGGTCTGCGGGTCGAACAGCGGGCGGGTCGGCGGGACCGGCGGGGAGCCGGCGGCGGCTCCGGGCCTGCGCGGCTCGGGCGGCGAGCCGGGCCGGTTCCGGGTAGCTGACCTCTTCCAGGACGAGCCCGTGCGCGGGGACGACGGTCACCCCGGGGTCGCGCACCCCGCCGGCGAGCACCCGGGCCGGCCAGTCCTGCGGACGTCGTCCTTCCCCCACCGGCAGCACCGCCCCGACCAAGGCCCGCACCATGGAGTGGCAGAAGGCGTCGGCGATCACCCGGGCCACCAGCAGACCGTCGGCGTCCCGGGACCAGCCGTACTCCAGCAGGGTCCGCACCGTGCTCGCCCCCGCGCGGCGGCGGCAGAACGCGGCGAAGTCGTGCAACCCGCACAGGGCCCGGGCGGCCTCGTCCATGGCGGTGACGTCGAGCCGGTGACGGTGTCCGAGCACATCCCGGCGGCGCAGCGGCGGGACCCCGGCAGGGTCATCGTCCACCCGGTAGGCGTAGCGGCGGTACTGGGCGGAGAAGCGGGCGTCGAATCCCGGGGGGGCCGGTGCGGCCGCGTGCACCCGGATATCCGGCGG
>JARRQM010000350.1:0-3120 GCA_037381765.1 Kineosporiaceae bacterium | reverse complement strand
GTGTCCGGCCCGCCGGTGGCGCCGTGCGGGCATCGTCACGGTGGTGTTCCTCGCCGTGACCGCCACCGGGTGGGCGGTGCTCGGCGCACCCTGGGCCCGGGTGGAACGGATCCGGGTGACCGGGACCGTTCAGGTGCCGCAGGCCGAGGTGGACCGGATCGCCGGTGCCCAGATCGGGGTGCCGATGCTGCTCGTGGACACCTCGGCGGTGGCCCGGCAGGTGCGCGGGATCACCTTGGTGCGGTCGACCACGGTGACCCGCCGGTGGCCGTCGACGCTGGTCGTCCAGGTACGTGAGCGCACCGCGGCGGCTGCGGTGCCGGTGCGGGGCGGGTTCTCCCTGGTCGACGTCGACGGGGTCGAGGTGGGGCGGGCCGCGAAGGCTCCGACGCAGCTCCCGGTGGTCCGGGTCGAACTGGCCGGTGACGGGGTCGACGGGTTGCGGGCGGTGCTGTCGGTCCTCGACCAGCTGCCCGCCGACCTGCGCGGCGAGGTCCGCGAGTCGGGTACGGCCGGGGTCGACGGGGTATGGACCGTGCACCGGGACGGGGCCCGGGTGCTCTGGGGGTCCGCGGAGGATGTGCCGACGAAGGTCCGGGCGCTGCGCGCGTTGCGGGCCCTACCCCGCAAGGATCGGCCGGCCTCGAAACTCGACTACGACGTGAGCGCCCCCCAAGCCCCCGCCGTCCGTGCTCGTACCTGACCACTTCCCGACTCCGGGAGCCCGCGAGGCCCCCGGAGTTCCGAGGCCGGTGGGCGGGGCGTAGCACGGTGCTCCCTTCATGGGCACGGTGTCACGTCATGCCCCAACCGGTCGGGTGGACCGCCGCGCGGGGTCCGGTTCTGGCTGGTACCGGGTGAGGGACCTGCTGCGGGGAGGAGCATCGGGGAACCTGGGGCAGGGCAGCTGAGGGCCGGGCGACTAGCTGGGGGTGGTCCGGCGGGGGCGGGGAGCCCGCGGCGGGGACCGTTCGGCGACGGCACGACACGCCGCCGGGCGACACACCCCGGTGGTCGTTGAATCGAGCTGGGGGCGCCCGTACGGTCCTGAGCATCACATAGTTGACATAACTATAACCCTCTACCTGAGGGTGAGGGTCTGGGGTACTTCTGCGCGGGGAACCCCGACCGGCCCGGACTGGCCCACCCGCGATCGAGAGGCACCGACGTGGCAGCACCGCAGAACTACCTCGCAGTGATCAAGGTGGTCGGCATCGGCGGGGGCGGCGTGAACGCCGTCAACCGGATGATCGAGGTCGGCCTCAAGGGCGTGGAGTTCATCGCGATCAACACCGATGCCCAGGCCCTGCTCATGAGTGACGCCGATGTCAAGCTTGACGTCGGCCGTGAGCTCACCCGTGGGCTGGGTGCGGGGGCCGACCCGGAGGTGGGCCGGAAGGCTGCCGAGGATCACGCCGAGGAGATCGAGGAGGTCCTCAAGGGGGCCGACATGGTCTTCGTCACCGCCGGTGAGGGGGGTGGCACCGGGACCGGCGGGGCTCCGGTGGTCGCCCGGATCGCCCGTTCCCTCGGTGCGCTCACCATCGGTGTGGTGACCCGCCCGTTCACCTTCGAGGGACGGCGGCGGTCCACCCAGGCCGAGTCGGGGATCGCCGCGCTGCGCGACGAGGTCGACACCCTGATCACCATCCCGAACGACCGGTTGCTGTCGATCAGTGATCGGCACGTCAGCGTGCTGGACGCCTTCCGCTCCGCTGACCAGGTGCTGCTCTCCGGTGTTCAGGGCATCACCGATCTGATCACCACTCCCGGCCTGATCAACCTCGATTTCGCCGACGTGAAGTCGGTGATGCAGGGGGCGGGCAGCGCGCTGATGGGGATCGGATCCTCCCGCGGGGAGGACCGTGCCGTGCAGGCCGCCGAGATGGCGATCTCTTCCCCGCTGCTGGAGGCCAGTGTGGACGGCGCGCATGGGGTGCTGCTGTCCATCCAGGGCGGGTCCGACCTCGGGCTGTTCGAGATCAACGAGGCTGCCCGGCTGGTCCAGGAGGCCGCGCACCCGGAGGCGAACATCATCTTCGGTGCGGTGATCGACGACGCTCTCGGCGATGAGGTGCGGGTGACGGTGATCGCCGCCGGATTCGACGGCGGTACCCCGACCCGCCGGAAGGATGAGCGGGCCCTCGGGCAGGTCTCCGGGCGGAACAGCACCGGTGGTGCCCCGCCGACCGGGTCGGCACCGGCACGTCCGACGCCGACCTCGCACCGGGCCGCCGACCAGTCCGGGGATCCGGGCGGCGCCCCGGCCAAGCCCTGGCCGCAGCCGATCGACGCCGACCCGTCCCCGGAGACCGGGGGTTCCGGGGACCGGTCGAAGGAGCAGCCCGCACCGAAACAGGACCCGGTCCCGGTGCCGCGGGTGGTCGACCTCCCGCCCGAGCCCCGCGTCGGGCGCGGTACCCGGCCGGTGGCGATCGATGAGGACCTCGACGTCCCCGACTTCCTCAAGTAGTGCCGGGCCGCCCCGGTGACCGGGGCGTTCCCCGGGGCGGCGAGGATGCGGCCGTGAACGGGAGCGAACGGGAGCGACAGATCCGGGCCGGGCTCGCGGCGGTTCGTTCCCGGGTGGATGCGGCCTGCCGGTCCGCGGGTCGTTCCCCGGAGGACGTCACGGTGGTCGTGGTGACGAAGACCTACCCGCTCTCGGATCTCGTCGCCCTCTCCGGGCTCGGGGTCCGGGAGGTGGGGGAGAACCGGGTGCAGGAGGCCGAACCCAAATACGACGCCTGCGCGGCACTGGGCCTCGGGCTGCGCTGGCACTTCATCGGACAGCTTCAGACGAACAAGGCGCGCAAGGTGGCCCGGTTCGCCGACGTCGTGCACTCCGTGGACCGTCTCCGACTCGTGTCGGCGCTCGGGGCCGGCGCCCGGGCGGCCGGCCGGCGGGTGGAATGCCTCATCCAAGTCGCCCTGGACGGCGCCGAGCACCGGGGCGGGGTGTCCCCGGACGGTGTTCCCGCAGTAGCGGAGGCGATCGCCGGGGAGGAGGGGCTCGTCCTGGGGGATGCCCAGCACACAGCCGATCCCTCACCTCACGGAGCCGGGTGAAGGACGGTCGTGGGTCGGCCCCCAGAGGTGCCACCGCCATCACACCCCCCA
>JARRQM010000349.1:0-4597 GCA_037381765.1 Kineosporiaceae bacterium | reverse complement strand
AGGCGCAGCCGCGGACCGTCATCACCCCGGGCCGGGACTTGATGTTGGACTTGACCTCGCATTCCTTGCCGCCGGCCGGGTCGTTGGCCTTGACGTGCTTGGCGCGGAACTTCGCGGTGCGCGCCGGGAACGCGGTGAGCACGTCGGCGATCATCACCTCGGTCGCCTCGCGTTCCGGCGACCGCTCCGGGGAGATGGTCATGCCCCGACCTCCACGGCGGCCTTGCCGATGATGGCCTCGTCCTCCTGCTCCATGATCCCGAACTCGATGAGCAGCTCCTCGAGTTCGTCCATGGAGATCGGGGTCGGGATGGTCTTCATGTCGTTCTCTTCGATCTTGCGGGCCAGCTCCCGGTACTCGTTCGCCTGGCTGGCCTCCGGGTTGTACTCGATCACCGTCATCCGGCGCAGCTCGGCGTGCTGGACGACGTTGTCCCGCGGGATGAAGTGGATCATCTGGGTGTTCAACCGGCGGGCCAGTTCGGTGATCAGGTCGGCCTCGCGGTCGGTGTTCCGGCTGTTGCAGATCAGCCCGCCGAGGCGGACACCGCCGGAATGGGCGTACTTGAGGATGCCGCGGGCGATGTTGTTCGCCGCGTACATCGCCATCATCTCCCCGGAGGTGACGATGTAGATCTCCTGCGCTTTGCCCTGCCGGATCGGCATGGCGAACCCGCCGCAGACGACGTCGCCGAGCACGTCGTAGGTGACGTAGTCGAGGTCCTCGTAGGCGCCGTTCTCCTCCAGGAAGTTGATCGACGTGATCACTCCGCGGCCGGCGCAGCCGACCCCCGGCTCGGGACCGCCGGACTCGACACACTTGATCCCGTACTCCCCGGTGAGTAGGACGTCCTCAAGTTCGAGGTCCTCCACCGAGCCGATCTCGGCGGCCAGGGACAGCACCGAGGTCTGCGCCTTGGAATGCAGGATGAGCCGGGTCGAGTCGGCTTTCGGGTCGCAGCCGACGATCATTACCCGGCTGCCGCGTTCGGCGAGTGCGGCCATGGTGTTCTGCTGGGTGGTGGACTTACCGATCCCACCCTTGCCGTAGAAGGCGATCTGCCTCACGATTCGTTCCTCCGTCCGCGCGGTTCGCGCTGCATCGGTCTGGGGGGCCCACCGTTCCGGTGGGCCGGGTTGGTCTGGGGGGCCCACCAGGACGGTGGGCCGGGTTGGTCTGGGGGCCCACCAGAACGGTGGGCCGGGTTGGGTGAAGGGGTCAGACGGCCGTGGGGGTGGCCGCGATGTCCAGCGCCTGCCCGTACAGGGCGGTGAGTTCCTCCCTCCGGAGCGGGCCCTTGCGGGTGCTGCCGTACTCGCGCAACCGGGCCTGGAGCACGGTGAGCGCCTGCTCATCGGCGTCGATCCCGTAGTCGCGGAGGGCCTGCCGCAGTCCGGCCCGCCCGGCGTGCTTGCCGAGGACGAGTCGCCGCCGGCCCCCCACCTCTTCGGGGTCGATCGGCTCGTACAGCTGCGGGGAGCGCAGCACGGCCGCGGTGTGGATACCGGATTCGTGGGCGAACGCCCACCGCCCGACGACGGCCTTCCCCGCGGGCAGCGGGCGCCGGGCCGCCGCCGACACCTGGCAGGCGAGCGACCGGAAAGCGGTGGTGTCCAGGTCGATCCGTCGCCCGTGCAGGTGCCGCAGCGCCAGTGCGACCTCCTCCAGGGGAGCGTTTCCGGCGCGTTCGCCGAGCCCGATGACGGTCACGCTGGCCCAGCTGAACCCGGCCCGGAACGCGGCCAGGGTGTTCGCCGTGGCGAGGCCGAAGTCGTCGTGGGCGTGGATCTCCCAGCGCGCCGGGACCGCGGCGGCGAGCCGGGACAGCCGGTCGGTGGCGGAGCCGGGGTCCAGAACCCCGGCGGTGTCGGCCCACCGCAGGTGGGTGATCCCGCGCCGGTACAGCTCGGCGGCGAGTTCGGTGACGAAACCGTCGTCGGCCCGGGAGGCGTCCTCGAAGCCGACGCTCAACCGCAGCCCGAGGGCCCCGGCGAGGTCGAGGCAGGTGTCCAGGCGCTGGTACAACCAGGTCCGGTCCCGGCCCAGTTTCTCGGCGAGGTGCCGTTCGGAGACCGGGACGGCGACGTGGGCGTGGGCGAGCCCGCAGTCCGCGGCGGCGCGTAGGTCGCGGCGGTCGGCGCGGCACCAGCCGACGATGTCCGCGCGCAGTCCGGCGGTGGCGAGCAGGCGCAGTGAGTCCGCCTCGGTGCCGCCCATCACCGGGGTGCCCGCCTCGATCCGGTGCACGCCGGCGGCATCCAGGGCCCGGGCGATGGCGAGTTTCTCCGCGGGGGTGAAAGCCACCCCGGGAGCCTGCTCACCGTCCCGCAACGTGGTGTCGCAGAAACCCGGATCCGGGTTCTCTGTTGCCATCACCTTCCTGGTCCGCATTCCGTTCACCTCGCCCCGCCCTCGTTGACGTCCGGACATCTCGAATGTGGGCGACGCTGTTTCCGGACAGGGCAACATCCGGTCACATATGCACGTCAGGAGTGTTTCGACGAGGCAAGATGGTCGTGTCGGATCGATGACGCCGCTGGTCGCCCGGGGGAGCGCGGGAAAAATCGTAAGGATAGAAATGAATTTCCCCGGATTCGGGAGATGCCCTGCCCATGGGGACCTAGGTCCCGGGGTTGGGTGGGGTGTTCCGAGGGACGCGCCGCGTCCCCATCGCGTCCGGTCCGATATCACCCGAGGTGGGGCGGACCCGTGGGCAAACGCGGGCAGGGTGCTGCGGTTCGAGAGCAAACGGAATGGCGGACCCCGGAGCGGGGCGACTAGAGTCGACGCCGCGGGGCGGCTCCCGGAGGCCCTTCCTTCTCAACTCCAAATTGAAAGGGCACCCGATCTCCGCCCCGCATCCATGTCCTGACGATCCCAGTTCCGTCCAGGCCGGGGGTATCCCGATGAGGCGTTCGGCGACCCGGGTCCGCGAGGAACGGCGCCCACGCACCGTTGCCGCGGTGCTGCTGGACCGGCGCGCGGTGATCGCCCCATGGCCCCCGCCCCCGTGGTCCCCGCCCCCGTGGTCCCCGCCCCCGTGGTCCCCGACCCCATGGTCCCTGACCCCGTGGTCGCCGCCGGGGTCGCCCTGCTCGAGGCGGACCTGCTGGAACGGGGCTATCTCGCCGCCCCGGCGCTCGTGCGTCACCTGCACCGGCTCGATACCGACACCCTCACCACGCACGGCGGGCTGCTGCTCACCGATCTCGACGCCGTGCTCGGCGCCGACCGCCCGCACGTGCCGCTGTTCCACGGGTTCCCGCGGTCCACCCCGAAAAACACCCGCGCGCTGTTCGTCGACCGGATACTCGCCCTGATCACGCAGCGGCCGGAGCAACCGTGCGTTCTGTGCGGGCAGCTGGGCACCGTGTCCGCGCTGTCCCCCTGCGGGCACCTGGTCTGCCGACAGTGCTTCGACGGCGCGGACTATTCGGCCTGCCCGATCTGCCGGGAGCGCATCGACGTCGACGACCCGTTCCTCCGCCCGACCCCCCGGCTCTCCCAGGAAAGCACCCGGGCCCTGCCCGACCGGGCCCGGATGCTCACCGCATCCGCGGACCCACGGACCGAGGCACACGCCGAGCTCGCCTCACTGCTCGCCCGCACCGCGGCCCCGACCCCGCAGGACCTCGACGACCTTTCGGTGCTGCTGGGTACCCGCAGCCGCACCGAGCTGGGCTGGGTGCCCGAACAGCTGCCCTCCCGCGAGGTCAAGGCGGTCGTTCTCGCCTGGCTGCTCGACGATCCTGACATCCGGGCGGTGACCCTTCCCGAGGTCACCACCCGGCTCGACACCGCCACGGACGTGTTGCGCGTGCTCGCGGTCCGCTCGGGGGGCGACCCGGGGCTGACCTCCGTACCCCGGCTGGCCGCCGTGCCCCGGCCGGTACGTCGCGCCCTGCTCGCCGCACTCGACCGGGTACCCCCGGCGACCCTCGTCGAGGACCTGGGCCGGCACCGGACGTTGTGGGTGCACGCCGCCGAACGGCTGCACCCGTTCGAGTACGCGCGTCGTTTCCCGACCGCCGCCGCCGCCTTCGCGGTGCTCCGCCGCACCCCCCTCCCGCGGACCGGGCCGGTGGCCGAGGCCGTCGCTGCGGCGGGGTTCCCGGTCTCGGGGGGACGGGCGACCTCCTACGGATTCGGGCACGCGGTCGAGCAGGCGCTCGCCGCCCCGGACGTCCCGGAGGCGGTGCGGCTGCTCACCGGGCGTCCCGGGGAGTTCCTGCGCCGCCTGGACCACCTGCTCCGGGTCGGCGTCGCCGCCGACAGGGCGGGTGCCCCGGGGACCGGATCTGAGGGCGGGACACCTGCCCCGGGGGATACCCGAGAGCCCGGGGACGCTCCGGCGGCAGCAGACGCCCCCGGAGGCGGTACCCCCCAGGGGACCGGGCCCGCAGTCGCGGCGGTCCTGTCGGCGCTACCCGCCGCCCTTCCCACGGCGGCTCCGGCGGTGCTCGTCTCAGCGCTGGGGGCGCTGCGGGTCCGCGGCATCCGGCACCCGTACCGGGTGTTCTTCCCGGCCGGTCGGACCGCGAACACCCACGTCATCCCCGACGACCGACCCGCACTGCCCGTCCCGCTCATCACCCG